>NZ_JBANAZ010000015.1:0-141083 GCF_059803455.1 Bradyrhizobium sp. UFLA05-108
CGAGGGGTGTCCACACCCTCACCGCCGCTTACCCCAGTCGCCGCTTACCCCATAGCATCTGGATTCCCCGCTTTCGCAGGGAATGACAGCGAGATTGCGTAACGCCTACCACCCTCTCTCAACATTCCGCACGTCGCCGGTGTTGGCGTCGACATAGACTTCCATCCAGCGGCCGGCGCGGTCACGGCCTTCGATCTGCCATTCGTCGCCGAGGAACTGGGTGTGCGAGACGGTCCTGATGCCGATATCGGTAGCGATGCCGAGCGCGGTCTCCATCGAGACCTGGTCGCCGGAATCAAACGCCAGCGCAGGCGCCGACGCGCCGAGCGCAAGCACCGTGACGATCGGGATGATGAACTTTCGCATGGAACCACTCCTGTTACGTTGCCACGCGGCTAACCATGGACACAGACGAGCGTTCCGGGTTCCGATCACGATGCGTTGCGCGAATGTTCGGCAGGTCGCGGCATAGCGGTTCCGCTGTCACGCTTTCCATCGTCATCGTCGTCCTGGCGAAAGCCAGGACCCATTACCCCGGGGAGAAGTCGCAGCGGGAGATGGCAACTCCGAGTCTTCGCAAAACTGCCGACGGTGGTTATGGGTCCTGGCTTTCGCCAGGACGACACCGGAGAGGAACGTCGACGTCACACGCCGTCGCGCGCAGGTAGGCACTAAACCCCCGCCACCGAAATCCACAAATCCGCGAGCTTGCGCCGCAGCGCCTTCATCCGCGTGACAGGCGCTGGCTTCTCCTCGTCCTCGGGCAGCCGCAAGCCGACCACGTTGACGCGGCCGCCGGAGATCGAGCGGGCAACGAGCACGATCTCGTCGAGCGCGAGCTCGGCGCCTTCCTTCGGCGCGCGGTCCAGGTGAACGTCGAAATAATCGGCGAGCGTCAGCTTGCCCTCGTCCTCGCTCACCTTGACGCCGTAGATCTCGGCGAGCTCCGCCAGCGTGTGCTCACCGGAGACCATGAAGTCTCCGAGCAGATGCGGGTCGGGCGCGGTGCTCGGCTGCATGTCGACGAAGAAACGATCGAGCGACTCGGCCTTTTCAGGCGGAGCCAGCAAATAGATGTAGTCACCGGGCGTGATCGGGTCGGCTTCCGTGGGCGTCAAGATGTTCTCGTTGCGGATGACCAGCGTCGGCTTCGACCAGGACGGGATAAGACCGCGGCGGAAATACAGGCTCTTGGGCCGCACGGCATAGCCGACGAGCTGCTGCTCGAGCTGCCCGGGCAGGTCCAATTCCACGCGGCGAGGACCGCGCTCGCTGCGCGGCAGCGCGACATGCAGCCGCCTCGCGGCGGGCGCCAGCGTCCAGCCTTGCAAGAGGAGCGAGATGATGACGACCACGAAGGCAACGTCGAAATAGAGATAGGCTTTTGACAGCCCGACCAGCATCGGGATCGAGGCCAGGAAGATCGCGACCGCACCGCGCAAGCCGGTCCAGGCGATGAAGACCTTTTCCCGCCAGTTGAAGCGGAACGGTGCAAGGCACAGGAACACTGCGAGCGGCCTTGCGATCAGCATCAGGACCAGGGCGACACCGATCGCCGGCACCGCGCTGGAACCGAGCCGCTGCGGCGAGACGAGCAGGCCGAGCAGCACGAACATCACGATCTGCGCGAGCCAGGTCGCGGCATCCAGGAACGTCACCACCGAATTATGCGCGCGGGTCGGGCGGTTGCCGATAATGATGCCGGCGAGATAGACCGCGAGGAAACCCGAGGCATGCATGATCTGCGAGCCGCCGAAGATGACGAGCGCCGCCGTGGTCACGAACGGCGCGTGCAGCCCCTGCGGCAGCGCCACCTGATTGAGCGCGATCACCACCAGCCGGCCGCCGATCACGCCGACGATCGCGCCCAGCACGGCCTCCTGGATGAACTCCATGAAGACGTGGCCCGGCGAGCTCGACCCCAGCGAGATATATTCGACCAGCATCAGGGTGAGGAAGATCGCGAAGGGATCGTTGGTGCCGGATTCCGCCTCCAGCGTCGCGCCGACGCGCGGGCGCAGGCGCAGGCCCTGGGTGTGCACCAGCAGGAACACCGCAGCAGCGTCGGTCGAGGCGACGACGGCGCCGACCAGCAGCGACTCGGCCCAGTTGAGGTCGAGCGCGTATTTTGCAAACGGCGCGGTGATCAGCGCGGTCAGCAGCACGCCGACGGTCGCGAGCACCACGGACGGAGCCAGCACCGTGCGGATGCTCTGGAAGCGTGTGCGCAGGCCGCCGTCGAACAGGATCAGGGCCAGCGCCACCGAGCCGACCAGATAGGTCGTCCGCACGTCGTTGAACTGGAGCTGCCCCGGGCCGGAATCACCGGCCAGCATGCCGATTCCAAGGAAGACCAGCAGCAGGGGCGCGCCGAAACGCAACGCGAGCAAGCTCGACAGGATGCCCGCCATCACCAGGACGGCGCCGAGCAGGATCGCGATGCTGACCGAGTCGAGGGACGCCATCCGTCGTCACGTGGGAGAGGAAATCATTGTAAAACCATCCTTATCGTCGCCACACTTGCCCGCCAACCCATTTCTGCCACTCGCGGCAATCTGCCCGCATTTTGCGGCCTTAACTCGCATCACGTGCCGTTGTATCGATGGTCCGGCCGCGCCCTTTGTGGGATTCTGCCGCTGCATCGAATCAAATCCTGCCGATCTGCCTCCAACGCCCCCGCGATGGACATAGACCCCAAAGAGACATAGCCCCCAAAGAGACATGGACCTCAAAGACCTCATGGAGTTCTTGCAGACGACGGCGCGCAGCGTCGGCGCCGAGATCACCTCGCCCTGGTTCTACCTGCAATTCGGTCTGATGCTGGGAGCGGCCGGGATCGCCTGGGCCTCGGAGGCCGCCATCCGCAACCGCATCGACATGACGTCGCTGGCGATGCGCTGGCCGCTACCGCTTCGCCACTTCATCCGCGTGCTGGTCGGCAGCGCCTCCACGGCGGTCTTCACCGTCCTGGTCATCGTCGAGCGCGTGGTGATGTACCACGCGACCTGGCCGAGCCGCAGCTATCTCCTGATGGTCGCCGCAAAGCTCGGCCTCGCCTGGCTCGTGATACGGCTTGTAACCTCGGTGCTGCGCAACGCCTTCATCGTCAAGCTGGTGTCGGTCGCGGCGTGGTTCGTCGCTGCCCTTTCCATCATCGGTCAGTTGGACGCAACGGTCGATCTGCTTGACTCATTCGCGATCGTGCTCGGCGGATTGCGGCTGACGCCGCTGCTGCTGATCAAGGCCGGCGCGCTCCTGATCATCGCACTCTGGCTCACCAACATCGCCAGCAATTTCGCCGAGAGCCGGATCAACTCGACGACCGACCTGACGCCGTCGGTGCAGGTGCTGCTGATCAAGATCATCCGCATCGGGCTCTTGACAGTGGCGATCATCATCGCGCTCGACGCCGTCGGTATCAACCTGTCGGCGCTCGCGGTGTTCTCCGGCGCGGTCGGCGTCGGTATCGGTATCGGCCTCCAGAAGATCGTCGCGAACTTCATCTCCGGTATCATCCTGCTCGCGGACAAGTCGGTGAAGCCAGGCGACCTCGTCACCATCGGCGACAATACCGGGCGCATCAGCGCAATGAAGACGCGCTACATTTCCGTCGCCGCCGGCGATGGCCGCGAGTTCCTGGTGCCGAACGAGGATCTCGTGACGCAGAAGGTCGTCAACTGGACCTACACCGACAAGAACACGCTGGTGAAGATCGCCTTCGGCACCAATTACGACGCCGATCCGCGGCTGGTCTGCAAGCTCGCCGCCGAAACCGCCACCGCCCATCCGCGTGCGCAGAAAGGCAAGCCGCCGAACTGCATTCTGACAGAGTTCGCCGAGGCCGGCATGAAGTTCTCGCTAACCTTCTGGATCGCGGATCCCGACGGGATGGATAACGTCAAGAGCGACGTGATGCTGGCGCTGTGGGACGCCTTCAAGCGCGAGGGCATCCGGGTTCCCTACCCGGTGCGGGAAATCCGGGTCCGCGGCGGCGCGCTGCCGGTCGAAACCACCGTAGAAGTCCCGAGTTGAGGCAGCTTTTGGCCGCAAGCCCGCCAAGCTTGGCTTGCATGAAGGCCCGCGATCATTAAATTAGGACCAGAAATCAAACGCTTCCGCCGAAAAGATTACCTTTCATGAGCTACATCGAAGCCACCGATACTTCCTTGCGCAAGACCGGACAGATCAAGCTCCATGGCCCGAACGCATTCGTCGGCATGCGCAAGGCAGGCGCGCTGGTGGCCAGGTGTCTTGATGAGCTGACCGACATCGTCGGCCCGGGCGTGCCGACCTCGCGCATCGACGAGTTCGTCCGCGAGTTCGCCTTCAGCCATGGCGCCTATCCGGCGACGCTGATGTATCGCGGCTATCGCTACTCGACCTGCACCTCACTCAACCACGTGGTCTGCCACGGCATGCCCGGCGACCGGCCGCTGAAGGAAGGCGACATCGTCAACATCGACGTCACCTTCATCGTCGACGGCTGGTATGGCGACTCCAGCCGAATGTATGCGATCGGCCCGATCGCACGGAAAGCCGAGCGGCTGATCGAAGTAACCTATGAGGCGATGATGCGCGGCATCGCCGCCGTAAGGCCCGGCGCCACCACCGGCGACATCGGCTACGCCATTCAGAGCTTCGTCGAGCCGCAGGGCATGAGCGTGGTGCGCGATTTCTGCGGCCATGGTCTCGGGCGCATGTTCCACGACGAGCCCAACATCATCCATGTCGGCCGGCCCGGCGAAGGCGTGCAGCTCAAGCCCGGCATGTTCTTCACCATCGAGCCGATGATCAATCTCGGCAAGCCGCATGTGAAGATTCTCTCCGACGGCTGGACAGCGGTGACCCGCGACCGCTCGCTGTCGGCGCAGTTCGAGCACTCCGTCGGCGTGACGGCGACCGGCGTTGAGATTTTCACGCTGTCGCAGCGGCACGGCGAGAAGCAGATCGGCTGACGTGTGGCGACCGCTTCGCTCGCTCCAACTATCCACCTATCCACCTATCGCAAACGTCGGAATGACGACGGTGGCCGTTTGTAGGTCGCGGCAAAAGCATCATTGAACCGCCGCACGCTGCCGAAGCCGGCCGCGAACGCGATCTCCGCCAAATTCATGTCGGTCTGGTCGATCAGGCGCTTGGCTTCCTGCACGCGGCGCGTCGCCGCGATCTCGCTCGGGCTCGCGCCGGCGTGGCGCATGAACAGGCGCAGGAGATGGCGCGGCCCGACGCCGAGGGCTTCCGCAAGCTCCGTCATCGACGCCTTATCCAGAAAGCCGTCATTGATCAGGCGCATCCCGCGCGCCACGGTGGTGGCGGTTCCCATCCATGCCGGCGAGCCCGGCGCCGTTTCAGGCCGGCAGCGCAGGCACGGGCGAAAGCCGGCCCGCTCGGCGGCGGCAGCAGTCGCATAGAAGGTGACGTTCTCGGAGCGCGCCGGGCGAACCGGGCAGACCGGCCGGCAGTAGATGCGCGTCGAACGAACGCCCGAGAAGAACAGCCCGTCGAACGCGTGGGCACGCGCCAGCCGTGCCCGGTCGCAGCTCTCCCAGTCGAGATGCGGTGGCAGCGTTTGCCGGTGCGCCAACGTCTTCGCCATGGCGGGATAATAGTTTCAGCACAGCCCGCCGAGTAGCCGAAATCGGACTGGATCGGGCGATGAGGTCCGAATCCAGCCAGCCTGCGCCGCCGCTTTTGGGATCATGGTGCCGACAGATCCCGGAGCAAATCGCATGAGCACGCAGGCGCAACAGACAATGTCAGGGCAAACCTCTCTCGCGTTCGAGATCGGGCTTTTGCTGATTCTCTCACTGATCTGGGGCAGCTCGTTCACGCTGATCAAGGTCGCGATCCCCACGATTCCGCCATTTACGATGGTTGCCGCGCGCGTGACGATTGCGGCCATCCTGCTGATCCTGATCGCTCGCGCGCAGAGACACGCCCTTCCGCGCCAGGGATCGGTGTGGGCGGCTTTCTTCGTGCAGGGGCTGGTGCAAAGCGCAGCTCCGTTCACCCTCATCAGTTGGGGCGAGATGCATATCGCGAGCGGCCTCGCCGGCGTACTCAATGCCACGCCGCCGATGTTCGTGCTGATGATCGCGCTGTTGACCGGGCGCGGACGACAGGCGATCAGCGGCCAGAAGATCATCGGCGTCGGTCTCGGCTTCGCCGGCGTCGCCCTGACGATCGGCATCGACGCGCTGTCCGGAATCGGCACGGCGGCGCCGCTGGCCCAGATGGCCGTGCTCGGCGCGAGCCTCTGCTACGCGCTTGCGCCGATATGGGGCCAGCGGTTCTCCGGCCTCCCCGCCATCGTCACCGCGGCCGGCGCCATGAGCTGCGCCGCGATCCTGATGCTCCCCATCGCCGCCGCCCTCGAACGTCCCTGGATGCTGGCGCTGCCTCCGGCACGGGCGATCGCGGCAGTCATCGTGCTCGCCGTTGTCTGCACGGCCTTCGCGATGGTGATCTATTTCCGCCTGATCCACACGATCGGCCCGCTCGGCACGACCAGCGGAAGCTATCTGCGCGCGGGCTTCGCGGTGGCGCTTGGCTCTGCATGGCTCGACGAGCGCTTCTCCTGGTCGATTGTTGCAGGAATGGCGCTCATTCTCGCCGGCGTCGTTGCCGTCACGGTGCCCCTGCCGGCGCGAAACAGCCGGAAACCTCCGGGCTGATTGTCGCCATTTTCAAAGCCTGATCTTGCCATTCCGTTCGCCGATGACGATCTGTCGTCAGAGGAACAGGAGAGATCAAGTGAGCACGTCGACGCGCCGTGGCTTTCTCGGATTTGTATCGGCCACTGCCGTAGGCGTGTTGCCAACCCGCGCGCAGGCGGCGTCCGAGCCCGCAGCGACTTCCAGCGAGCCGGCCTGCATCCTGACGCCGCAGGCGGAGGAAGGGCCGTTCTACGCCGATCCAAAGCTCCTGCGCATGGATATCACCGAGGGCAAGCAAGGCATTCCCCTCACGCTGCGGCTGCGTGTGATCGAGGCCGGTCCCTGCACCGCCATCAAGGGCGCCCGCGTCGACATCTGGCATTGCGACGCAAAGGGCCTCTACTCGGCGTTTCCGGGCCAGAGCGATAGCCATAACGTGGACGCGACCGGCAAGACGTTTTTGCGCGGCACTCAAGCGACCGACTACGCCGGGTGGGTCACGTTCAACACGATCTATCCCGGCTGGTATGACGGCCGCACCACGCATATCCATTTCAAGGTTTTCCTCGACGACAAAAACGTGCTGACGGGGCAAACCTTCCTGCCGGACGCGCTGAACGAGTTCATCTACACCAACGTTCCCGCCTACAAGGACCGCGCGCGGCAACGCACGATCATCAACGCCAACGACATGGTGATCGAGCGCTCCGACCCCGAGCATCGCGCCTTCTGCGCGGTGAAGGAGGAGCGCGACCGTTACGTGGCAAGCTTGACGCTCGGCATCGACCGCCGCGTGGACGCGACGGTCGGGCGCGCCGGCCCGCCACCGCCGCCACCCGGTTCACGCGGCGGACCTCCGCCGGGGCCTCCGCCCGCGGGCGGGCCGATGTTCGGCCGTCGGATCAAGGACCGGCTTGCTGCGCTGGTGCCGGGGCTGAAGCCGGTGCGCTGAACTCCGCCGCAATTGGCGGTTGCAAAAACGATGGCACGCGGCAATGCTGGCGCGCGATGCCCGCCAAATCCCGCGACCCATCCGAGAAGCACGAACCGACAGAGCCGCCGCATTATCACGGCCATCGCGAGCGGCTGCGCGAGCGCTTCTACAGCGCCGGGGCGGACGGGCTGAGCGACTATGAACTGCTGGAGATGGCGCTGTTTCCGGCGCTGCCGCGGCGCGACACCAAGCCGCTTGCGAAGACGCTGATCAAGACCTTCGGCTCGTTCGCCGAGGTCATCCACGCGCCAGTGGCGCGGCTGCGCGAGGTCGAGGGCGTCGGCGAAGCCGCGATCAATCAGCTCAAGCTGATCGCGGCGGCCGCAAGCCGCGTGACCAAGGGCGAGGTCAAGAGCCGCAACGCGCTGTCGTCCTGGAACGAGGTGATCGACTATTGCCGCTCCAGCATGGCGTTTGCCGACAAGGAGCAGTTTCGCTTGCTGTTTCTCGACAAGCGCAACCAGCTCATTGCCGATGAGGTGCAGCAGACCGGCACCGTCGACCACACCCCGGTCTATCCGCGCGAGGTGATCAAGCGCGCGCTCGAATTATCGGCGACAGCGCTGATCCTCGTGCACAATCACCCTTCCGGCGATCCCTCGCCCTCGCAGGCCGACATCCAGATGACCAAGGCCATCATCGAGATCGCAAAACCGCTCGGCATATCCGTGCACGACCACATCATCGTCGGCAAAGGCGGGCACGCGAGCTTGAGGGGGATGAAATTGATTTAACCCCGCTGCGTTGAGACCCGTCCACACACCCAAAGCCCATCCCTGCCTGCGCCAAAGCGCCTCCACGGAGACGATCATGTCGAATGGTCCCAGCGCGGTTCTCTCTTCCGATGAGATCAAAGCGATCGCACGTGACGCCGCCGAAGAAGGACAGGCGGGCCGCAAGCAGGCGGCGTGGCAGAATATCCAGCCATTGCGAAAGGCGCTGCGCCACCAGCCTGAGGCCGCGATGGCGTTGTTGTGGATTGTCGACGAGCGAAGCCTCACAAGGGAGGAGGCGGCAGACGTTCTTTCGGAGATAGCAGACGCCCACGATGGCGACACGAATATCCTCTCAACGCTTGGCCAATGCCTCGAAGCCGCCCGCGACATTGATGATCTGAATGCGCCACCGCCGGGACACCCAGTATTTCGGACCATGGTCGAGAAGCTGAGCCGCCTGGCCGAGGTCCATGAGGGGCAGCCTGAACAGGAGCGTATACTTTGCGGGCTCGCCACGTCGGCCCGAATGATGGCGCGCCAGAAGGATGCGATCGCCGAGAGCAGCCTTCGGAGGCTGACCGAAATCGATCCGCAAAACAGCGCGCACCAATACAATCTGGGCCTTTTCTACAAGACACGCGGCAGATTCGCGGAAGGCATGGCGGCGAACCGGGCGGCCGCAAGCCTGACGCAAAAAGTTATCGACAGTTACGAGTGGAACCTTGGAATCTGTGCCACCGCCGCCAAGAACGCCGAAACTGCCTTGGACGTGTGGAAGCGCATGGGTCAGAAAATAGAGCTTGGACGTTTCGGCTTGCCGGAAGGCAGATATCCGGCCTGCAAGGCGAGGCTCGCCGAACGTCCCCTTGCTGAGCGGACGGCAGACTCTGATGATCCAGGCAAAGAGGAAACGGTATGGATCGAACGGTTAAGTCCGTGCCATGGCATTATCCGCAGCGTGCTGTACGGCAATCTCGGCGTCGACTACGGCGATGTCATCCTCACGGACGGCGCCCCGATTACGCATCACACCTATGGTGAGCAGCAGGTCCCGGTCTTTCCCCATCTGGCAACACTTCTGCGTCGGAACTATCAATTCTTCGATTTCGCGGGCACGCAGCAGACAGCACGGCAATTGGCCGACCTGAGCGAAGAGTTGGACGGGGATGCCGTCGTCTATTCGCACTCCGAGAGCTTCAAGATCATGTGCGCGAATTGCTGGCGCGACCCCGATATCGATCACGCCGATCACGCGAAAATGGAAAAACACGTCGTCACCGGTCGTATCGCCGCGCCGCCCGACATTTCGCCGGCACGACTTTTGGATATGATTGATAAGGGAATCGAGAAGCGAGGAATTTGCCAACTCTACGCGCCCGATCTTTGTGCAGCGGCGGGACAGCTTGCGCGCGAGCAGATCGACAGACGTCGGTTTGCTCTACTCCGCAACTGACGGAAACATCGATCCGCAGTCGCAATCCCGGTGGACAGGCCATACACGACACGTGCATTGACTACCCGAATCGCATTGTTCGATTCGGTTGATCTGAAGAGTTTCCAAGCAAGCAATGAGATGAAATGAGCGACTGGCTGCACAACCTGCCGGTGCCGTGGATGGCGCTGGTGATTTTCGGCTTCACCTATTTTCTGGCTGCGACCGTGTTCGCGGCGGTCATGGTGTTCGCGACGGATGCGCGGACCAAGTCGCTCAAGACGATCTCGCCGGGCATGCTGCCGGTGCTCGGCATCATCTTCGGCCTGTTCGTCGCCTTCACGGCGGCGCAGGTGTGGGGCGACAGCGATCGCGCCAGCGCCGCGGTGAGCCGGGAGGCCAGCGCCCTGAGGAGCGTCGAGCTG
The DNA here is from genome assembly GCF_059803455.1 of Bradyrhizobium sp. UFLA05-108. Lineage (NCBI taxonomy): Bacteria > Pseudomonadati > Pseudomonadota > Alphaproteobacteria > Hyphomicrobiales > Nitrobacteraceae > Bradyrhizobium > Bradyrhizobium sp. UFLA05-108. The sequence goes on from NZ_JBANAZ010000015.1 coordinate 10,224, forward strand.
CTCGCCGCCGGCCTGCCGACGGAGCAGGCGGCGCGCCTGCGCGCCCTGGTGCGCGACTATGTCGGGCAAGCCGCCACGGTGGAGTGGCCGATGATGGCGCAGCGGGAGGTTTCCCTGAAAGCGACGCCGCCGGCGCTGGCCGAGGCGTTGCAGCTCGTGGTCGCGATGACGCCGCAGGGCTCGGGTCAGGCGACCGTGCAGCGCGAGCTCATCAACGCGCTGGAGCAGGCGCTCGATGCGCGCCGGCAGCGCATCATCATCAGTCTCGCCGCGGTGAATGCGGTCAAGTGGTGGTGCCTGTATTTGCAGGCGGCGTGCGCGCTTGTGGTCATCGGCCTCGTCCATTGCGACAATCGCCTCGCGGCGGCCATCGCGATGGGCCTGTTCGCGACCGGCGTTTCGGCTTCCGTTCTCCTGATCGCCGCGCATGACCGGCCATTTGCCGGCCAGATCTCGATCGGACCCGAGCCGCTGCTCCAGATCATGCCGGAGAAGCCGGACAAGCTGCCCTGAGAGGAGCTGCTAGGACATTCCCACGATTTCGCGCAGCTGGGGCGCGAGTGCGGGAGTGGAGCAGAGAATCGGGTTTCCTTTGCTGATGCCGTCGCCAGCGAAGAAATCATTGATTGTTGCGCCCGCCTCGCCGGCGATGACGATGCCGGCAGCGACGTCCCATGCATTGATGTGCAGCTCGAGATAGGCGTCGGTGCGCGCATTGGCGACATGGCAGAGCCCCAGCGCGCCCGAGCCGGAGCGCTTCACCGCGCAGCCCGCGGCATAGCCGCGCTCGAGGACGGCGAGATAGCGCTCGAAGGGGACGCGGGGCGACCAGCCGAGCTCGACATAGGCGCGCTTGAGGTCGTTGGTGGCCGAGACGTGGATCGGCCGCCCGTTCAGCGTTGCGCCCTGTCCGCGTTGGGCCACATAGAGCTCGTCCAGCGCCGGTGCGGCCACGATTCCGATGGTCGGGACGCGATCGTGCAGGAAGCCGATCGAGATGCACCAGTTGCGGTCGCCATGGGCGAAGTTCATGGTGCCGTCGATCGGATCGATGATCCAGACCGCATCGCTCGCTGCGCCGCCGCCCTCCTCGCCGATCACCGTGTCGGTCGGGAAGAGCACGGCCAGCCGCTGCCTGAGGAAATCCTCGACGGCACCGTCGGCAACCGTCAGCCAGTCCTGAGCGCCCTTCATGGTGACGCCGAGGCTGTCCTGCTTGCCGAAATAGTCCAGCGCCAGGCGCCCGGCCTCGGCGACAAGGCCCTGGACGGCATGACGCCGCATTGCGAGCTCTGCCGGCGTCATCGCCCAACAACCTCGGTGGGGACCGACGCGCCAACGCGCTCCGCAAGATCAGGGATCAACCACGGGAGCAAGGCTTCGTCGTCGCTGTCTGGCATGAGCCAGGTCGATTGCTCGTCGGCAGGCATCGTTTCGGCTTCACCAATCTCGGATTCACAAATCTGTTGCATCAGCACGCTACGGATCGCTACGTTTATTCCAAGCCGGTCGCGGAATGGAAGGACAATTCCATTCTGGCAAAATGACATCGGCGTGGAGGGAACGAATCGTGCAGGCGGAAACGCATGGCGTGACGAGCGCCGGCGCGGCGATCCAGGTGCGCGACCTGCATGTCGCCTATGGCGGCACGCCAGTCCTGCACGGTGTCAGCCTCGATTTTGCCCCCGGCACCTTCACCGCCCTCCTGGGCTCTTCCGGCTGCGGCAAGACCACCCTTCTGCGCTCATTGTGCGGCTTCGTGCCGGTGCACTCCGGCTCGATCGTGGTCGGCGACCGTGACGTCGCCCTGCTGCCACCGGAGAAGCGTGGCATGGCGATGGTTTTCCAGTCCTACGCGCTGTGGCCGCATATGACCGTGCTGCAGAACATCGGCTACGGGCTGAAGCTGCGGGGCGCCGCCAAAGCCGAGATCGCCGCTAAGGCGGCTTCGCTGCTCACGATGCTGGGCCTTGCCGGCTACGAGCAGCGCAAGGTCACGGCGCTGTCGGGCGGGCAGCGGCAGCGCGTCGCGCTCGGCCGGGCGCTGGCGGTCGACCCTAGCATCCTGCTGCTCGACGAGCCGCTGTCCAATCTCGACGCCAAGATCCGGATGACGATGCGCCACGAGATCCGCGCGATCCAGCAGCGGCTCGGCGTCACGGCCATCCATGTCACGCATGATCGCGAGGAAGCCATGACCATGGCGGATCGGCTCGTCATCATGCAGGTGGGCCGGATCGCCCAGGTCGGTACACCCGAGGAGGTCTACGATCGGCCGGCGAGCGCCTTTGTCGCCAACTTCATGGGCGCGGAGAACGTCCTGCCCGTGCGTGTCGCGCGCAACGAGGACGGGACGGCCGTCAGTGCCGGCTCCGCGGTCGTCCGGGTCGCGCACGACGATGCCACAGCGCTGCCCACGGGCGAGGCCGTGGCCTATTTCCGCGACGACGTCGCAAGCCTGGAGGCGCCCGACGCGATGCCGCAGGGCGATCTCCTCGTGCCCGGGCGTATCGCCGCGCGCAGCTATCCCGGCGGTCTCTATCGCTATCGCGTCGAGGCGGTCGGCCGGCAGATCACGGTCGACGACGCAGCACGCCATGAGCCAGGCGCGACCGTCGGCCTGCGCATTCCGTTGCGACGCATTCACATCTTCCCGGCGGCCGAAGCCGCCACCGCCGCCTGACCAGGAGCCAGACTCATGCGCATTCTCAACTTAGCCTGCTCGCTCGCGGCGCTGCTCTCAGCATCGCCTCTCGCCGCACAGACCCTCAACGTCGCTTCGGCCGGCGACCAGAATATGGTCGACTACGTCAAGGACTATCTCGGCCCGATGTTCGAGAAGAGTCACCCCGGCGTGAAGGTCATCTCCGTCGGCACCGGTCCCGGCGATGCCGGCTCCCAGAAGATCTTTGAGAAGCTTGACGCCCAGAAAGGCGCCGCGACCACCGATTTCGATGTGGTGGTGATCCACCAGAAGGCGGCCGGGACGATGGTGAAGCAAGGGCTGCTCGCGAAATACACCGACAAGGTCGACACCGCGAAGCTGGTCTCCAGCGAGACCGCCAAGAACTCGCTCGGCGCCGACGTCTCGGGCTACGTCATCCCGATGTTCCAGTCGCAGACGGCGCTCGCCTACAATGCCGACATGCTCAAGACCCCGCCCGACAACTTCGCCGAGTTGAAGGAGTGGGTGAAAAAGAACCCGAAGCAGTTCGGCTACAATGGCATCAAGGGCGGCATGTCCGGCGTGGCATTCGTCGCCGGCTGGATCTATGCCTTCGGCGGCGACGCCGGCAAACTGATTCAGGGGCCGTATGACCCGGCCGAGAAGGCAAAGTGGGACACAGCCTTCAGCGAGCTGAAGGACTTCAACAAGAACATCGTCATCACGCCCGGCAATGCCGGCACGCTCGACATGCTCAACCGCGGCGAGATCGCGATGGGCCCGGTCTGGGTCGACATGTTCTATTCCTGGCAGGCAGACGGCAAGCTGCCGCCCAACATGAAGCTCAAGCTCGCCTCGCCCGGCATGCCCGGCCAGCCGATGTACTACGCCGTGCCGGAGAAGGCGGCGCAGCCGAAGCTCGCAGAGGAGTTCATCGCGCTCGCCACCAGCCCGCAGGTCCAGGCGGACGGCATCGTCAAGAAGTTCAACTGGTATCCGGGCATCGACGCCAAGAACCTCGAAGGCAAGCTCGACAAGGCGGCATGGGACAAGCTCTTCACCGACATCACCCCGGCCGACCTGTCCAAGAACGCAAAACCCTTCCCGATCGCGCCCTATTTCAACGACATTCTCGAGGGCTACGAGAAGAAGGTCGCGAACTGAGGGGCGCGTTTTGCGGGACGGGTTCGGAACGCCGCGAAATATCATGAGCCTGTCCCAGCGCCAGCTCGCCTTGCTGCTGATCGCGCCGGGCCTCGCGCTCGTCGCGGCGCTGTTCCTCTATCCGCTCTGCTTCTCGCTCGTCTCGGCCTTCACCGATCCTGATGGCGGATTCTCCTTGCAGGCCTTCGGCAAGGCCTTCGAGCTCTATTCCGGCGACATCCTCTTCACGATCGTCATCGTGGTGACCTCCTGCGCGTTGACGGCGCTGGCGGCGGTCGCCATCGCCGGCACGCTGACGCTCGGCGAGAACCCATGGGTCGTCGGAACGTTGCGCGCCCTTTACCGCTGGCCCCTGTTCATCCCTTTCATCGTGGCCGCGCAATGCATGCGCACCTTCCTCGCCAAGAACGGGCTGATGAACAACACCTTCGTCTCGCTCGGCCTGCTGGAGCCGTTGCAGGCGGTAAGCTATCTCGACTGGCGCGGCATCATCATCACCTTCGTGTGGAAGCAGACCCCATTCGTCGCCCTGCTGCTGGCCGGCGCGCTGGCCTCGCTCGACCGCGCGACCCTCGAGGCCGGGCGCAATCTCGGCGCCTCGCGGCTCAGGGTTCTGATCGAGCTGGCGCTGCCGCAGGTGATGCCGACGCTGCTCGTTGCCCTCGTCCTGTCCTTCGTGACGATGCTCTCGGTGCTCTCCGTGCCGATGATGGTGGCCGGTTCGCAACCGACCATGCTGACCGTCGACATGGCCTTCCGCATCAACTCCTATGGCGACTATGCCACGGCGAATGCGCTCGGCGTCATCACCTACCTGATCAGCGCCGGTGCTGCGATCCTCTATCTCCGGCACGGCATGGCGAAGGAGGGCGCGCCATGAGCCGCGTCGCATCCTTGCTGCGCGCTGCGCTGGCGGGCGCTCTTCTTGCGGCCTTCGCCTTTGCGCTGATCGGCCCGCTCACCAATCTGGCGCTGTGGTCGGTGGCCGAGCGGTGGTACACGCCCTACAAGCTGCCGGTCACCTATGGCACCCGCTACTGGGAGCAGGTCTTCCGCCCGACCGGCGACGCCATGGCCTCGCTCGGGACCTCGGTCTCGATTGCGGTGCTGACGGTCGTCGTCGCACTCGCGCTCTCCGTGCCGGCCGGCTACGCGCTGGCGCGCCTGAAGCTGCCGGTCCGCTCACTGTTCATGATCGTGTTCCTGCTGCCCCAGGCCTTTCCCTCGGTGGCGATTTACATCAACGTGGCACGGATCTTCTATGGCCTCGGCATCAACGGCACCGTGCTCGGCGTCGTGCTGGTTCACGCCGCGCACGGCCTGGTCTATTCCGTGTGGATCGCGGCCGCGGCTTTCGCGGCAGTCGACAGGGATCTCGAACTCGCGGCCCGCAACATCGGCGCCTCGCCGCTGCGCACCTTCTTCACGGTGACGCTCCCCCTGGCAGCGCCGGGTGTCATCGCGAGCGGCATCTTCGTCTTCCTGGAATCACTGGACGAGTTCACCGGCACGTTCTTCGTCGGCGTTCCCCAAGTCACGACGCTGCCGCTCTTGCTCTACAATGCGGCGATGGGCGGAAACTACCAGGTCGCCTCGATCACGGCACTGATCCTCCTGGTGCCATCCGTGCTGTTCATGCTGTTCATCGAGCGCTTCCTGCGCGCGGACGTTCTGGCGAAGGTGGGGGCTTAGCGCCCTCGCGAGTCGGGATCACCTCGTGCGCATCGGCTGATGATCCGGTCGCGCCGTGACAGGCGATCTCATCGAATCAGTTGCCATCCCTTCGGTGTCCAGCGGAGCAGTGCGCCGGAGAGCGGCTTTGGCGAGCGGGCCATGACGCCTTTGGCAAGCGTTCGCAAAGCATCGATCGCGGCACCGGAGTCCTCGCCGACGTACAGCAGGACGTCAGCCGACGGCGCCGCAACGATCAATACGCCACGCTGAGCCTGCGCCAGCGGGGCCCAGCTATCCGGCAGCGCAAGCCGGCTGGTTTGATAATAGTCGCCGCCGATCGTGCCGATCTGCCCTGGCGGTGCCGCCTTCGCGACTTCCATAAGAGGCCTGGTAGCGTTGCGGAGATTGGCAATTCCAATGTCGAATGCCTGATTGGTGGTAAGACCAAGCGTCGCCCGGTCCTTGTCGTTGAGCATCCGGAGCGTGCGTGGCGAATCGAGCACCGGCACGATCACCAGCCCCTCAACGAGAGGCCTTGGCGTCACCATCGCACCCGGCGCAGGCCCCAAGGCTTGCCGCATATACTCGGTCGACCGGACTACGACGCGCAGAGCTTCCTTGGTCGGCGGATCACTTTGATTGCGCGTTGCTGCCGCGACACCGCCCACATAGGTCTCAATCTCCTTGGCGCAGCCAGCCGCGTTCGCCTTGCAGAACGCATAGACCCGATCGAGATTGGCCTGTAGGGGCCCAATCGAAAGCGTCAGCGGCCCCTTGATGACGACGGCGACGTCGCGAACGGCGGTCCGCACCCGCTCGGCCACAAACGCTGTGAAGGTGCGCTCGTCAGTTGGTATCTGTTGCGCCAATACTGGCGCGACGACAAGAACGTGGAGGCTCGCGATTGCGCAGGTCAACCAGCGGCACATTCGAAGTTTGATGCGCATGCTCGAAAGAGCCTCGGGGCGAGGCTCGCGCGATTGAGTCGCCTCCCCAATCATGAGACACATGCCGCGCCAGACCGAGCTGGGCAAGCGAGCCTGCGGGGATACGGGCTCATGCAGATCATTCGCCGCCCATTTACCATCTATTAACTCTCCGCTTTGTGCTGCGGGAATGTGTGTCACAATCGTTCATCATCGAAACGGAGAGGAATCGATGATGAATCAGACAATAGAGCACATCTGGAGCACGGGCCTGTCGTTGCTGAGCCCCGGTCATCTGGTCGACTGGCTTCTCGACCAGATCGAGAAAATAAGCCCAATGATGATGCCTGCTCAGGTCGACATACTGTCGTACCAGGAAACGCGAGTCGAAGCGCGTCGCGACTAGTTCGGCGCGATCACTGCTCGCACCGGCGCCACCCACGTGACGCCGGTATCAAGTCAGAGCAAAACTAGTAGCAATAACGCGGATCGACCCGGACATAGGCGCCGTCGGGGCGCTGCATGTAGCAGCCGCGCTGATAGGCGTAATAGCCCGAACGGCGGTGCTCGCCTTCGGAGGCGATGGCCGCACCCGTGCCGGCGCCGACGATCGCACCGACTGCCGCGCCGCGGCTGCCGCCGATCGCGCCGCCGAGAATGGCACCGCCGACGCCGCCGACGATCGCGCCGCCAATGGCGTCCTGCGCCGCAGCCTCATGCACCGGCACCAGCATCGCAACCGCCAGGCAGGCCGCCATTCCAAGTCCTGCCATCCTAAGTCCTGCCATCCTAAGTCCTCGAAGCATCGCAATCCTCCAGTGTGACGCGGCGAGTCATATCGTCGGCTGGGGATTCGGGCCAGAACTATCACGCCCCTTCCGGCGTGAGGCGCCACGCGATGTCGCCATGGTCTCAGATTCCATACCAGCAAGGGATCGCGCGTGCTACAGAACGTAGGCTAGTGCGGCTCGAACGGGTGGCCGGGAATTTCCAGATGTTTCATTCATGAGGAATAGCGACATGGCGCGTCGATTTCTGGTGCTGATCGGCCTGGTGCTGCTGACGATCTCCGCGGCAGAGGCCGGACCGAACGAGGACGCGGTGGCGGCGCGCGCGAGCTGGGAGCAGGTCTACAATGCCGGAGATGTCGACAAGTTTGTCGCGCTCTACACCAAGGACGCGATGCTGTTCGGCTCGACCGCGCAGCTCTTTACCGGCACCGATGGCGTGCGCACCTATTTCAGCAAGCTACCCGCAGGCATCAAGGTCAAGATGGGCGATCAGCAGGCGATCGCGGCCGGCCCCGACGTCGTGCTCAGCTCAGGCTTTGCCGACTTCACGCTTCCCAACGGCACCGTGCTGCCCTTCCGTCTGACGCTCGCTTTCGTCAAGGTCGACGGCAAATGGCTGGTGGCCCAGCATCACGGTTCGCCCGTGCCGAAGTAAGGCCGCCCGCCGTCACGGCGCGATCCAGCGCTGCACGGCCTCGGCCGTGTCGCTCGGGTTGGTGTTGAAGCAGATCGCAGCGTTCGGCGCGAGATGGTGCACGAGGTTGAGCACCTTTTCGAATAATAGCAGGCGCTCCTTCGGCTCGCGCAGTCCGGCGCCGATCACCACGCAGTCGAAGCTCGCTTCGCGCAGGGCCGACGTGACCACCGCCTCCGCCGTCTCGTCGAGATCGATCAGGCAGCTCGTGACCTCATAGCCGAGGTCAGTGAGCCGCAGCAGCTGTGCGTCGACATAGTTGCGCACGAGCTCGGGCGTGAGCTGCGGGAACGCGCTGTAATCCGCGCTGCCGGGCTCGATGCCGATCGCGAGCACGCGTTTGGCCATCGCGGGGGCTCCCTCGACAATTCTGTTGGATTGCCAACGGCCACGCAGGCCGGTCAGTTCCGCTATTGCCGCAGCAGGATCAGGGGATCAGCGGTATCGGGCACGCGGCGCCATTGCGCGTTGTCGTCGGCCTCGAACTGCCAGGCTTCGCCGGCCTTCGACATCAGGATGATCTGGCCGCGCTCGAGCCGCCACTGCGTCGGGTTGAACTGCGCGATCTCGGCGTCGCATTTCGACTTGAGGAAGACCTGGAAATTGTCGGGGCCGGCTTCGGTGTTGGTCAGCACGAGCGTGCAGACCGGCTGGCCATTGCCGCGCACCATGGACCAGTCGCCGATCATCTGATCCATCGACTTGGCCATCGAGCGGGCGGCGGCGAGATTTTGCAGGATGTAGACACCCTCGCCCTGCCGCAAGCCCTCGAAGATGCCGGCCTCGACCTCGGTGAAGTCGATCACAGATTCGCCGGTGGCATCCTGGAGCCGTACGATGTCGAGGCCCTTGATGCTCCAGGCCGTGATGTCCTTGGTGAAAGGCAGCGCGGTCTTGCAGGCCGGCTCCAACTCGAGCTTGGAGGCCTGGCCAGCCCCGTCACCCTTCAGCGTCACCACGCAGGTCTTGCTGCGCTCGGTGGTGGACAGCTCCCACTGCCCGACCATGTCCTTCTTCAGGGTCGTCGTATCCTGCGCCTGCGCAACACCGGTCACGGCGACGAGCGCCGCGACGATTGCCCACGCACCGACCCGAAGATGTGTCATCCGCGACTCTTCACCGGAGTTTCCGGGACCGGCGTGATCGGCGGCTTGCCGGCAAACCAGGTCTTGAGATTGTCGACCACGAGCTGGTCCATCGCGTTCCGCGTTACCACGGATGCCGATCCGATATGTGGCAGCAGAATGACATTCTGCATGGTCTTGAGCTCATCCGGCACGTTCGGCTCGGCAGCGAACACGTCGAGACCGGCGGCGAGGATAGTCCTGGATTTCAACGCCTGGACCAGCGCAGGCTCGTCGACGACGGAGCCGCGCGCGACGTTGACCAGCACGCCGCGCGGACCGAGCGCCTTGAGGACCTCGGCGTTGATCATCTTGTTGGTGCCGGCCCCGCCGGGCACGATGACGATGAGCGTGTCCACCGCCTTCGCCATCTCGATCAGATCGGGATAGTGCTGGTAGGAAACATCCTTGGATGGATTGCGCGAGTGGTAAACGACCGGCACCAGCGAGGCTTCGATCCGGCGCGCCATCGCCTGACCGATCCGGCCCATGCCGACGATGCCGACCTTGCGGTCGCGCAGCGAGCCGACGCTCAACGGATAGTTCTGGGTCGTCCAGAGGCCGGAGCGTACATAGCGGTCGGCCGGGATGAATTCGCGCAAGGTGGCAAGCAGAAGGCCCATCGCGACGTCGGCAACCTCTTCCGTCAGAACGTCCGGCGTATTGGTGACGACAATATTGTGCTCGCGCGCATAAGCCGTGTCGACGTGATCGTAGCCGACGCCAAAATTCGCCACGATCTCCAGCTTCGGGAAATGCGACAGCGACTCCTTGTCGGCCCGCACGGTGTGATAGGTCACGGCGATGCCGCGGATTTTTTCGCGGACGGCAGGCGTCAGGCGCTCGAGGTCGGCCCGCGTCTCCGCCTTGTGCACGACGAAATGGTCTGAGAAGCCGTTTTCGAGAATCGGCCGCACCGGCCCATAGATCAGAAGATCGATCTTCTCGGACGAAATCGAAGCGGCCGCCATCAGCTTTCCTTTCCAAGGGCGCTTTCATGCCAGCGCCGTAAAATGAGGTGGGAAATTAGCGCCAGCACCCCATAGATGACAATCCCGGCAAGCGACAGCAAAAGCAGCGCCGCGAACATGCGAGGTATGTTGAGACGATAGCCGGATTCGGCGATCCGGTAGGCAAGGCCCGATCCGGCCCCGGCCGTTCCCGCCGCGATCTCGGCGACAACGGCGCCGATCAGCGACAGGCCACCGGCAATGCGCAGGCCGCCGAGGATATAGGGCAAGGCCGAGGGCAATTTGAGAAAACGCAGGGTTTGCGGCTTCGAGGCGCCATAGAGCTGGAACAGGCCGGCGAGATTGCGGTCGACCGAATTCAGCCCGAGCGTGGTGTTGGCGAGGACCGGGAAGAACGCGACGATGAAGGCGCAGACCACGACGGCGGTTTCCTGGTCGAGATAGATCAGCAGCAGCGGCGCGATCGCGATCACCGGCGTCACCTGGAGGACGACCGCATAGGGGAACAGCGAATATTCCACCCATTTCGACTGGTTGAACAGCAGCGCCAGCGCGATGCCGCCGAGGCTGGCCGCGATGAAACCCTCGAGCGTGGTGAGCAAGGTGGTGAGAAGCGATTGCGACAGCACCGCCCAGTCCTTGATGAGGGTCAGGAACACGGCCGAGGGCGCCGGCAGCACATAAGGCGGTATCTGCTTGATGCGGACCACGAGCTCCCAGGCGATGAGGCCTGCCGCGAAGACGACGAGGGGAAGCGCAAAGCGCGCGGCGCGCAAGGCACCATTCTCAGGCTTTGCCGGGACGACGGGCTCTGCGCTCATAGCACCGACTGCCCGGAATAGGACGGCGCGAGCGCGCTCGACACCTTGCGGCAATAATCGGCATAGCCGGCAGAGGTGCGAAACTCTTCTCCGCGCGGCTCGATGGTCTCGATCCGGATATCGGCCTGGATACGGCCCGGCCGCGCCGTCATCACCACGACCCGCTGGGAGAGATAGACGGATTCGAACACCGAATGGGTGACGAAGATGACCGTCTTGCGCAGGCGCCGCCACAGCGCGAGCAGATCGTTGTTGAGGCGAAAGCGCGTGATCTCGTCGAGCGCCGCGAACGGCTCGTCCATCAAGAGGATATCGGGATCCGTGACGAGCGCGCGCGCCAGCGAGACCCGCATCTTCATGCCGCCGGAAAGCTCGCGTGGGAATGCATCGGCGAAATCGGCAAGGCCCACACTGGCAAGAGCCTCGTCCACGCGCGCGTTCGCCTCGGCCCTGGCGACGCCCGCAAGCTTCAGCGGCAGCCGCACATTCTCCCGCACGCTCGTCCACGGCATCAGCGTCGGCTCCTGGAACACGAAACCGATGGCATGGCCCGGCCGCGCCACATCCTCATGGCGCGAGACCCGCACCGTTCCCGCGCTCGGCGCGCTCAAGCCCGCAATCAGGCGCAGCGCCGTCGACTTGCCGCAGCCGGACGGCCCGAGCAGGGAGATGAACTCGCCCTTGCGCACGGCAAGGTCGAACGGCCCGAGCGCCATCACGCCGGTGTCATAGGCCTTCGTCACGCCGCGCAGACTGACGGCCAGCGCCGTCAGCCCGACATCGCCCCCGGACGAAGCTGTGCGCTCTATCATTGGCAGGCGGCTGTTGTTTGGTCTGGCTGCGCCGCGATTTCCACCTCTCCCCAACGGGGAGAGGTCGCGCCGCAGGCGCGGGCGAGGGGGTCCCACGAGAGAGCGTAACCCCTCACCCGGATCGAATCTAGCGATGCGATCCGACCTCTCCCTATGGGAGAGGTGAACGATGCGGGCGCATCTTGATCATATCGCCGCATCGGCTACGGCTTGCTCGGACGCAGCTCGACGCCGACGCCCTTGTTGACGAAGCGCAGCGTGTAGGACTTGCGATAGTCGATGTCGGAGCGCACCACGCCGGCCTTGACCATCTTGTCGAAGAAAGAGGTGTAGCGCTCGTCGCTCATGGCGCCGATGCCGTTCTTCAGGGATTCGCCGGAATCGACGATACCGTACTCCTTCATCTTGGCGACGGAATAGGCGAGCAGCTCGTCGGTCATTTCCGGGTTGAGCTTCTTGATCATGGCGTTGCCGGCGGAATTGTCGCCATAGATGTAGTTGTACCAGCCGACGATCGAGGCATCGACGAAGCGCTGCACGAGGTCCGGCTTCTTCTCGACGATCTCGCGGCGGGTCTCGATCAGGGTCGAATAGGTGTTGAAGCCGGAATCGGCGAGCAGCAGCACGTTGGGCTTGAAGCCCGCAGCCTTCTCCACCGCAAAGGGCTCCGACGTCACATAACCCTGCATCGCGCTCTTGGGATTGGCGATGAAGGGCTGCGGATTGAAATTGTAGGGCCGGACGTTCTTCTCGCTGAAGCCGTATTCGGACTTCAGCCACTGGAAATAGCTGGTCATGCCCTCCTTGGAGACGAACAGCGTCAGCGGCTTCAGATCCTCGATCTTGCCTACCTTGGCGTCCGGCTGCGTCAGCATCACCTGCGGATCCTTCTGGAAGATCGCGGCGATCGTCACGACGGGCACGTTGTTGGTGACGGCGTCGAACGACATCAGCGTGTTGGCGGCCATGAAGAAATCGATCTTGCCCGCGATCAGGAGCATCCGGTTGTTCTCGTTGGGCCCGCCCGGCACGATGGTGACGTCGAGCCCATAGCGCTTGTAGGTGCCGTCGGCGACCGCCTGGAAGAAGCCGCCATGCTCGGCCTCGGCGACCCAGTTGGTGCCGAAGGAGACCTTATCCAGGGTCTCGGCCCGCGCCGGCAGGATCGACATGCATGCGGCCATCAAGCCTGCCGTTAACGCTCGCTGCAGATGGATGGGGCGCATGATTGGACTCCGTCGATCGTTCTGGACCATGATAAAACACAAGAATTTCGGGGACGCAGCCGGTCGGGCCACGTCCCCTTCAGGCCCGCAAACTACGTTACAAATTCACGCAAAGAAACCACGATGAGACCTTCCCGCGACTGGACCGACATCCGCTGGAGCGAGATTGAGCCCGCGGAACCGGCGCGCTGGATCGCGGTCTTGCCGCTGGCGGCGACCGAGCAGCATGGGCCGCATCTGCCGCTCGAGACGGATGTGCTGATCGCCGAGGCATATCTTGCGCGAGTGCGCGCGCTTGCGCCCGAAAACCTTCCTGTCACGTTTCTCGGGGTCGAGCGGATCGGAATCTCCACCGAGCACATCGACTATCCGGGCACGCAGACGCTGCCGACCGAAGTGGCGCTGAAGAGGTGGACGGGAATCGGCGAGGATGTCGCGCGCGCGGGCCTGCGAAAACTCGTCATCGTCACCAGCCATGGCGGCAACAGCGCGGCGATGATGCTGGTGGCGCAGGATCTGCGCGCGCATCAGAAATTGTTCGTGGTGACGACGTCTTGGTCGCGGCTTTCCGGCGCGGAGCAATTGTTTCCCGCCGAAGAAGTGCGCCACGGCATCCATGGCGGCGCGGTCGAGACCTCAATCATGCTGGCGCGCTATCCGTCCGAGGTGCGCAAGGACGCGATCGCGGATTTTGCTTCCAGCAGCATCGCGATGGAGCAGCAATATCGCTGGCTGTCGACACAGCGGCCCGCACCGTTCGCCTGGCAGGCGCAGGACCTGCACCTGAGCGGCGCCGTCGGCAACGCGACACTGGCCTCTGCGGAGAAAGGCGAACAGCTCGTCGACCGGGGCGCGCGGGCCTTCTGCGAGTTGCTCGCCGAGATCGATAACTTCGACGTGAAGAGGCTCGCGTCAGGCCCCCTCACCTACTCCACATCCCTTTGAAATTGCTTAGTTACCTAGCGACTTCCGAGGTCGACTTGGCGCGTTTCGAACCCGAACGCGCAAGCCTCCGTCCAACTGGGCACGCGGGCCACAACGGACCGCCTCACCCCGGATGGAGTTTGAAATGTCGATCAAGACCAAGATTGCCGCTGCTGCCCTCGCTGCACTGACCATCACTGCGAGCGTCGCCACCACCACCTCGTCGGCCGAGGCCAAGCCGCTCGGCTGGGGCTGGGGCGTCGGCGCCGGCATCGCCACCGCCGCCATCGTCGGCACTGCAATCGCCGCCAGCAACGACCCCTATTACTACGGCTATCACCGCTGCGGCTGGGTCGCCCAGTATGACGCCTTCGGCCACTACGTCGGCCGCGTCCGCACTTGCTACTGATCTCACCTATCTGAGGCCCGATCCCTGAGTGGGTCCTGCGTCCGACACGGGCGCCTCATCCACCCCGTGTCGTGCCCCCGACCCCGTCCGGTTGTCCCCCCGGGCGGGGTCATCCTTTTTTGGCGGCGGAGTTTTTGTTGCAGTCCCGTCACACAAGGATGCGAACCATCGTCTGCGACATTCCGCACTTGTTGCTATTGAGAATTATTCGCAATAAGGTTCGCAACAGGTACAGGGACTTGGGAAGAAATCGCGACGCACCGCGATCATCTCGTCCGATCGAGTGGACGAGAAGGACCTGATGACAGGATCGCCACGAATCGGCAGGGATATCGGGGCGTGGGGCAAATTAGGGGCGTGTGCTTTGACGTTGAGAGGTCACCGACACCGGTTGTTGCGCACGGCCGCCGCGATCGCCTGCGGCGTGCTGGCGCTCCCCGCTGCCGGCCAGGCGGCCGATCTGCCGCTCAAGGCGCCTGCGCTCAAGGCCGTCTATGACTGGACCGGGTTCTATATCGGCGCGCATGCCGGCTACGGCCGCGGCTCGTCCGCCTTCGCCCTGAACGACGGCACCGCGATCGGCGGCAATGGTGTCTTCAGCGGCATGGTCGGTGGCGTGCAGGCCGGCTACAACTATCGGCTCAACTCCGGTCTTCTGCTCGGCGTCGAAGGCGATTTTTCGTTTCCCAACTACATCACCTCCAACTCGATTGTCTCCTCGCTCGCAACACCCGTCAACGCAGTGACGCAGCAATGGGACTACACGGCAAGCCTGCGCGGCCGGGTCGGCTATGCGAGCGGTCCGTGGCTCGTCTATGCCACCGGCGGCTTTGCCTGGATGGGCGAACGCTATTTCGACACGCCGGCCGCGGGTGATACCCAGAAGGTCCTGAACACGAGGCCGGGCTGGATCGCGGGTGCCGGCGTCGAATATGGCTTCGCGCCACATTGGAGCGCGCGGCTCGAATATCTCTACAGTCGCTTTGACGGCGCCAATATCGGCTTCTCATCCGGAGCCCAGTACACATCCTCATCGCTCGACTTCCAGTCGATCAGGCTTGGCCTCAACCGCAAGGTCGATTGGCCGGGCATGCCGGGCTACGATCCCAAGACATCGCTCACGGATACCGAATCCGATCGCTGGGAGATTCACGGCCAGAGCACGTATCTTCCGCAAGGCTATCCGTCATTCCCCGCGCTCTACAGCGGGCCGAACTCTCTGTCTCCCTCGGCACAGGCCAAGGCGACCTGGAGCAACAGCCTGTTCCTGAACGCGCGACTGTGGGACGGCGGCGAGGTCTATTACAACCCGGAGCTGCTCCAGGGATTTGGACTGAACGACACGGTCGGCGCCGCGGGCTTCCCGAATGGCGAGGCGCAGAAGTCGAACTTTCCCTACCCGCACTACAACACCTCGCGCCTGTTTCTGCGCCAGACGTTTGGCTTCGGCGGCGAGCAGGAGGAGCTTGCGAGCGGCCAGTTGCAGCTCGGACAGAAGGTCGACGTCTCCCGCCTCACGCTGCAGGCCGGCAAATTCGCAGTGGTCGACGTGTTCGACGGCAATGCCTACGCCAAGGACACGCGCAAGGATTTCATGAACTGGTCGATCTGGGCACCGGGTGCCTTCGACTATGCCGCCGACAAGGTCGGCCTCACCTACGGCGTCACCGCCGAGCTCAATCAAAAGCAATGGGCGCTGCGCGGCGGCTATTTCCTGATGGTCGCGGAATCGAACGCGAACCATTTCGATACCAATATCCCCGAGCGTGGCCAGTACGTCATCGAGCTCGAGACGCGCTACTCGCTGTTCGGCCAGCCCGGCAAGCTCAGGACCATGGGCTGGGTCGACAGCGCCAATATGGGCAGCTTCCGCGAGACGCTGGACAATCCTGCGCTCAACCTCGACATCACGCAGACCCGGCGCGGTCGCCTCAAGGTCGGCTATGTCGTCAACCTCGAGCAGGCGATCACGGATGATGTCGGGCTGTTCGGCCGCTGGAGCTGGAACGACGGCAAGACCGAGACCCTCGCCTTCACCGACATCAATCGCAGCCTGTCGGGCGGGCTCTCGATCAAGGGCACGAAATGGGGCCGGCCCGACGACGTGATCGGCATCGGCGGCGCCATCAATGGCCTGTCGCAGGACTATCGCGACTTCCTCGCCGCTGGCGGTCTCGGCGTGCTCGTCGGCGACGGCGCGCTCAACTATCGCAACGAGCGCATCCTCGAAACCTACTACGCCTACGCGCTGAACAAGAACCTGACCTTCACCGCCGACTACCAGCTCATCGTCAACCCCGCCTACAATGCCGATCGCGGGCCGGTGTCGGTGTTTTCAGGACGGCTGCACGGCGAGTTCTGAGATGGTCGTGAGGCCGCCGCCCTTCACCGGGAGGTGGCGTACGCCGCCGCTGCTTCTCGCAGAGCCAAACTAGCAGGTCTTATACTGCAAGTGCTGGAGGCAGGTACACGTGGTCGTCGAGCTGGTGTACTTGACGTCATAGTAGGCAGGACCAGTCGAGTTCGAGGGACTGTTCGTTGAACAGCGCGGAAACTTCCAAAATGTGTCCTGAAGATTTACGGTCCCGCTGATCGTAAACCCGAGATTGGGTGTATAGGCGTACGAGACCTCGCTCACAATGAACGAAACCTGGTCGTTTTGGTTGTTCGGATTGTTTGCGTTGCCGACCGTTCCGTTGAGCGACGTGGGCACTGTCAAGCCCGTCAAATTGGTCCTTCCCTGTGTGAAGGTTGTTCCGTTGTACGACTGACTCCATCGAAGGGTCAGGTTGCCATTGGCATCGCTGGAGACTTCGGACACGGTGACGGACAGGATCGCGCTGCCGCTGCTGCCATTGACGGAATACGGTGCAATGATGGAGGTCGCTCCGGTGAGTATGTTCTGCATCGAGGTCGTGCTGAGCGACGTGTTCTGCGTAACCATGTCGGCCACGGAGTGAGCCGTCGCGCTGACCTTGACGTTGATCGCCATTCCGTTCGCGAGTTCGACGCCGCCGACCAACAGCACCAGCATGAACGGCACCACGATCGCGAACTCTGTCGCTGCCACGGCATCGGCGTTGGTGGAGAACTTCCTTAAGCGAAATGACAGGCTGGTCATAGGCTGATACCTCTAGGGAGTGGCAGGCTCGTTCTGAAAAGCGGCGGTTGCCATGATCAGCCGGGAGCCGTTGGTCTGGTTTGCCATGTTGAAAGCGATCGGCCCGAAGAAAATCGGCCAGAGATACATCACGCGGACAACAACGATATCGCCCGCAGTTCCCGGATTGAATTGCCAGGTGTTGGCGACAGTCCCATCGCTGTTGTAGGTCAGCGTCGGCATGCCGACATTGGCCGAGGACCAGTTGTTGGCGACCTGGACGTCGACCATCAGGCCGCCAGTGCTACTACAGGTGAAAAGGACTTTGGCGTTGTTGCAGACGGTATTTTTAAATGCGGCCGCGGCTGCGGCCGATGTCATGCTCGCATCCTGCGTCTGCACCTGCCCTGTCAGAATTTGGCGGGCCGATTGCCGGACGGCATTTTCGAGGATCGACTGCGCAAAGAAAAGCAGGAACGTCTGGATGAGGGCAGCGAGGATGGCGAGAAACGGCGTGGCAATCAGCGCGAACTCGACCGCCGTGGCGCCTTCGTTGTCCCTGACAAAGGCGCCGAAACGATTGCGGCGCCTTTTCCCTGGTGTGGTTTCCAACTGGACCATGGCGCTTTCTTACTGCGTGAGGCTGGCGGTACTTGAGGCGACCTTGATGAACAGGTCCGTCAGCGCCTGCTTGATATCGCCGCCGGTTTTGACGTGGGAGTAGAAGCCAGGCGAGGCGCACGCTTGGAGGTTTAGTGCGATCGTGCCGGTTGAGGGATCAGGCTGGTCGTACTTGTCTATCCAGCTCATGTACCAGGAATCTGTTGTCTGGATACCGGTGGAGGCACTGGCGATGAGTTGCAGGTACTCCGTGTAGAGGATAGCGATCTTAATGCCCTTGTTCTTGATGGTCGTGCATATCGTCGTGTCGAGCGGCTGCTGGCATCGATTGTTGGAGGCGAGGCTCGCGTTGGGGCAAGCTGAAGCGCCCGAGACGATCTTGTCCTCGACGCCGTCGGTGACAAGGAAGACCACCTCCTGCGGCGTATCTCCTGACGCGTTGCTGCCGAGGCCGGGCGTAGGCATGATTTTGTTGAGGTTGGTGAGCGCGCCGGCGATATCCGTGCCATTGTCGGTCTTGCAGTTCGTTGTCGTAACGACGCAGTTCTGGTAGGCGACCGGCATCAGCGCAATGTTGGAAACCTGGGCTCCAGCCAATGTCGGGGTGGTCAGCGTCGCCAGTGCGTTCAAACCCAAGTCGAACGTATAGAGCGCCGCGTTATACGTGGTGTTGTTCAGGGCCGACATGCACTGCATGACGCCCCCCGAAACACCAGACTGCGGGCAGTTCGACCATGTATTGAGCAACTGATTGACGGCACTTGTCACGAGATCGATCCGCAGGGTGATATTCCTGAATCGTGCGATCGCGAGGTTATCCTGGGTCCCGCCGTCGTGAGCGATATTGGTTTGATGACAGGCAAAGCCGCAATTCTGCGAGGCTTTTGCTGACTGGTACTTGGAAGCGGTGTAGGTGATGAGATTGCTGATGTCGGCCGTGGTCGCGCCGATCCCCATGGATGGCGAGTCGTCCATCAGCAGATAGAAATTCATGTTGGGCGCGCTCGCCGCCTGCGCTGTCGCCGAGCCGTTGATCGGCCACGACGCAGTGTTCATGAGCACCGCGGGAAAATTGTTGATGGATGCGGTGCTATACGAAACACTGACGGTGCGCTTAAGTCCTACGTCAGTGACGGTAATCGTCGGCGTCGGTGTCGTGGTCAACCCCGGCGCAAGACTGTTCGCCGTCGACATAAAGATGGCCGAGGCGGTGGCACTAGCCACCGTACTAGTTTGCATCAGCATGGCCGGCCTGACGGCTGCGATTGCGGCTGCGTCGGCAGCGGCGTCCAACTGCGCCTTCTTGCGTAGCGCCTGCGTGAAATCGAGCGTCATGCCGAGCAGAAAGACGATGGGAACCATCGCGAGCGCGGTGATCACGGCGATATTGGCCTTCCGATCTCTCGCGAAACGAAGAACTGAGCGGCGGAGCATGATCTTCATCCTATTGCCGTCGCTGCGGCGAAAGCACTTTCCTGAAATGTTGTCGATCGGAGGAGACGGTCAGATCTCCTCCGCCGATCGCGCGCTCGACACGGGCGAATATGGATACGCCCCTGTTAATCAAGGTTTACGCGCAACACATAGACATGGTCTGAAACCGCACCGGATGTGCCACATTGAGAAGGCATCATTAACGCCGGCTAAACGAGTTCCCAGAAACTTGGCCCCGAAAATCCACGCCGGCGCAGGAAAGCGCGCTCGCCTGAGCAACCTGGACGCACCTCGGGCGCGTCGTTGAGATCGATCTCGGCGACCTCCGCGATGCGGGCGCGCCGCCCGGCACCGCGATTTCGCAACAATCGCAAACGTGCCGTTACGCCGCCCGGATCGCATCGAGGAATTTGCCGACCTCGACCTTGAGGCGGCCGCTCTCGCCCGAGAGCGACTTCGCTGCCGCGAGCACGTTGGCGGAGGCCGATCCGGTCTGGCTTGCGCCGTGCTGCACGTCGACGATGTTGACGGAGACTTGCTGGGTGCCGCGCGCCGCCTGCTGCACGTTGCGGGATATTTCGCGCGTTGCGGCGCCCTGCTCCTCGATCGCCGAGGCGATGGCGGAGGCGATCTCGGACATGCGGGTGATGGTGTCGCCGATCGCCTTGATGGCGCCGACGGAATCCTGCGTCGCGGACTGGATGCCGGCGATCTGCTGGCTGATCTCGCCGGTCGCTTTTGCGGTCTGCTCGGCCAGCGCCTTGACCTCGGATGCGACGACCGCGAAGCCGCGCCCGGCCTCGCCGGCGCGCGCCGCTTCGATCGTGGCATTGAGCGCCAGAAGATTGGTCTGGCCTGCGATCTGGCTGATCAGCTCGACGACGTCGCCGATGCGGCCGGCAGCCTTGGCGAGCTCGCCGACATGACCGTTGGTCTGCTCGGCCTGCCGTACCGCCTCGCTGGCGATGCGGGCGGAATCCTGGACCTGACGGCTGATCTCGTCGACCGAGGAGGCCATCTCCTCGGCCGCAGCAGCGACGGTCTGCACGTTGGTGGAAGCCTGCTCGGATGCGGCCGCGACGGTCGCCGTCACCTGCTCCGACTGCTCGGCTGTCCGCGTCAGCGTTCCGGCCGATGCTTCCAGCTCGGTTGAAGCCGACGAGACGGTGTTGACGACGTCACCGATCAGGGCTTCGAACTCGCGGGCGATCTGATCCACGCGCTGGCCGCGCTTGAGCTTCGCCTCCGATTCGACGCCGGCCGCCTCGTCGGCGGCGGCCTTGGCCATCAGCGAATCCTTGAAGTGCTGGAGCGAGCCGGCCACCTGGCCGATCTCGTCCTGGCGCCCGCTCGCGGGAATCTCGACCGCGTGCTTGCCGGCGGCGAGAGCGCCGATCACTTCCGCAAGCTCCGCAAGTGGCCTCACCACGCGGCTGCGCAGCATCACGGTCACGCCGGCGAGCATGCCGAGCAGCACCAGCACCGCGATGCCGGCGAGCGCCAGCATCGCCAGCGCACCGTCACGGACCGCCGAGGCGCGGTCGGCCGCCTCCGCCAGCGCGGCATCTCGCACGCCGAAAAACATCTGGATGGCCGGCACGATGGCATCCGCCAGCTCATCGGTGCTGAGGCCGTACTTGCCGTCGCTCCGCGCCGCGGGCATCGCCTTCTCGACCGCGAGAGCCGCGCGCCCGAAATAGGATTCGGTTGCGTCCCTGAACGCCTTGGCGATGCGGGGCGGATTTCCGAGTTGATCGATGCCGGCCTCAATGCGCTCGCGGTCCGCCTCCACGCGTCCCTGCACGCGGTCCATCAGGGAGAATTCGGCCACCGTCAGCGGGCGGTGGGCGCTGATCGCGGGCGACAGCGTGGCGGCACGGCTACCGGCCGAGACGCGCAAATCCTGCGCCGTGCGGGCCACGTTCAGCAGCGCCGCGAGCGAGGAGTCGGCGCTCACCACCTTCGCCTCGAGCCGGTTCATGATCGGTTCGATGGCGTTGATCACATCGGCGACGCCGGGCAGGAAGCCCTTGATGGCGGCGCCGTCGCGCGCGCTGAGGGGGACACTCATGGCGCGGTCCGCCGCCGCGCGGATTTCTTTCAAGCGGCTCGCGGCCCGGTCGAGAGTCTCGACCAGCGCGGCGCCATCATCCAGAGCAATGATCGCCCGCCTTGCATTCTCGAACGCCGTATCCGCAGCCTTCGCGGCTTTCGCGGTGGCCTCGAGTTGGGCCGGAGTCGCAGGAGCTTCCTGGAAGATCGGCGTGATGTAGGGGGCGCGATAGCCGACGACGTACTGGCTGACCACGAGGATGGCGCCAAAGGCATCGACGGCCTTGATGGCCTGGGAACGGTCGGCATAGACGCGTGTCTGGGGCACCAGCACCTCGGCGCCGAGGATGACCGCGAAGACTGTCACCGACAGCATCGACAGTGCGAAGAGCCTTCCGATCCGCATCCCGATCCCCACAAGCATTACCGTTAATGGCGGGAAAACTAGCCGGGAGACACTAAGGCGCCGTTAAGTAAACACCCCCGCAACAACCGTAGTTCCGCGGAGTGTGCCAGGTCGTAGCTGTTCAATGCCGCTGCAACGCGAGGATGCGATAGAATTCCCGGGCATTCGCCCGCCGAATGCCTATATGACGAGGTAGTGGCCGCATGCCTAACCTGGAACATCGATGCTTTCGCTTGAACTCGCCATCGTCGTTTGCCTCATCGTCGTCAACGGCCTTCTGTCGATGTCCGAGCTGGCGGTCGTCTCGTCGCGCCCGGCCCGCCTGTCGATGCTTGCCGCCAAGGGCGTGCGCGGTGCCGAGCGCGCGCTGGCGCTGGCGTCCGATCCCGGAAAGTTTCTCTCGACGGTGCAGATCGGGATCACGCTGGTTGGCGTGCTGTCAGGCGCGTTCTCGGGCGCGACGCTCGGACAGCGGCTGTCGCAATGGCTGGTCGAACTCGGCCTGTCGGCGGGGATTGCCGACATCGTCGGCGTCGGCATCGTCGTGACCCTCATCACCTACGCGACGCTGATCGTGGGCGAGCTGGTACCCAAGCAGGTGGCGTTGCGCGATCCCGAAAGCATTGCGGTCAAGGTCGCGCCGGTGATGGACTGGCTCGCGAAGATCTCGCTTCCGCTGGTGATCCTGCTCGATCTCTCCGGCAAGCTGATCCTGACGCTGCTCGGCCGCGGCGGCAAGGCGGAGGAAAAGGTTTCTGAGGACGAGATCCATCACCTCGTCAGCGAGGCCGAAAGCGCCGGCGTGCTCGAGCCCGGCGAGAGGGAGATGATCGCGGGTGTGATGCGGCTCGGCGACCGCCCGGTCGGCGCCGTCATGACGCCGCGCACGGAGGTCGACGAGATCGATCTCACCGATGCGCCGGAGACGATCCGCGAGATCATGTCGAAAAGCCCGCATTCGCGCTTTCCCGTCTCCGACGGCGACCGTGACAAGCCGATCGGCGTGCTCCAGGCCAAGGACCTGCTCGTCGCCTATTTGAACGAGCGCACGCCCGATCTGCGCGCGCTGGTGCGCGACGCGCCCGTGATTCCCGCCTCCGCCGATGCGCGCGACGTGCTGGCGATCCTGAAGGCAGCGCCGGTGCATGTTGGCCTCGTCTACGACGAATACGGCGCCTTCGAAGGCGTGGTCACCGCGGCCGATATTCTGGAATCCATCGTCGGCGCGTTCCATTCCGAGGAAGGCCCGCCGGAGCCGGCCTACGTCACGCGCGCGGACGGTTCGCTGCTGATCTCGGGCTGGATGCCGGTCGACGAATTCGGTGAGCTGCTCGGCTTCGAGCTGCCGCCGCATCATCGCTACAACACCGTGGCCGGCCTCGTGCTGCAACATTTCAACGTGCTGCCGAATGTGGGCGACGCCTTCGACCTCGGCGGCTGGCATCTCGAAGTCGTCGATCTCGACGGCCGGCGGATCGACAAGATCCTTGCGAGCCGGAAAAGCGAGCAGGCGACTTGAGCTGCGCGCGCTAATTTCCAGTCGTCATCCCGGGCCGCGCGAGCCCGAAACCCATAACTACAGATTCACTTCTCGCGCTTCTGAGAATGGCCGTTGCGTCTCTCGTTGCCGTCGTCGCTGTTGCTCGCGTCGAGCGCTCGATCCCGCTCACTGTTGCTATCGCCGCCACGGCCCACGGTATCCGATGATGCACCCTCCTCCTTGCGCGGCTCGCGGCCGTAACGCGGGGTGCCGTCCGGGCTCGCGCCGACGACGGCGTGCGACGGGCTTGCGGGATATCCTCCGCCTTGCGCCATCGCCAGGGACGATAGCGCAAGCCAGAGTAACGCGGCCACGCTCGCCGTTCTCATGATCGCCTCCGCTCGATCGAGGGCAATGCAGATCGTGCGTGGGAGTTGCAACGCGCCGACCCGCGAAGCGGGCCCTCACGGAACCGGCTGGAACGAATCCGCCCGTGCCATCCGCCAGGCATCGCGGAAGCGGGGGTCCTCGGTGCCTTCGAGCAGCTCCCCCGGCCGCAGCGCCGGATAGAGCTGCGCGAACGACTTCACCTCGGTGGTCGAGGTGCGCTGGGTGAAGTGGATCGGGCGCAACTCCTGCGGATGCTCGAGGCCCGCTGCGGCGATCAGCTCGGACAGCGAGTGCAGCGTCGCATGGTGATAGTTATGGACGCGGTCGATCTTGAGCGGCACGTAGAGCGCACGCGCACGCGTCGGGTCCTGCGTGGCAACGCCGGTCGGGCAGCGGTCGGTGTGGCAGCTCAGGGACTGGATGCAGCCGAGCGAGAACATGAAGCCACGCGCCGAATTGCACCAGTCGGCGCCGATCGCCATGGCTCGCGCCATGTCGAAGGCAGTCGCAACCTTGCCCGACGCGCCGATCTTGATGCGGTTGCGCGCGTTGATGCCGACCAGCGCATTGTGCACGAAGTTGACGCCCTCGCGCATCGGCATGCCCAGATGATCCATGAACTCGAGCGGCGCGGCGCCGGTGCCGCCTTCATTGCCGTCGACGACGATGAAGTCCGGATAGATGCCGGTCTCCAGCATCGCCTTGCAGATCGCCAGGAACTCCCAGGTGTGGCCGATGCACAGCTTGAAGCCGGCAGGCTTGCCGCCGGAGAGCTTTCGCATCTCGGCGACGAATTGCATCATCCCGATCGGGGTGGAGAAGGCGCGATGCGAGGCCGGCGAAATGCAGTCCTCGCCCATGCCCACGCCGCGGATCTTTGAAATCTCTTCGGAGACCTTGGCAGCCGGCAGAACACCGCCGTGACCGGGCTTGGCGCCCTGGCTGATCTTGAGCTCGACCATCTTGATCTGGTCTTCGGTCGCGACGCGCGCGAACGCGTCCGGATCGAAGGTGCCATCGAGATGACGGCAGCCGAAATAGCCCGAGCCGATCTCCCAGATGATGTCGCCGCCCATCTCGCGGTGATAGGGGCTGACCCCGCCCTCACCGGTGTCGTGCGCGAAGCCGCCTCTCTTGGCGCCGGCATTGAGCGCGCGAACGGCGTTGGGGCTGAGCGCACCAAAGCTCATGGCCGAGATGTTGAATACCGATGCGGAGTAAGGCTTCGCGCAGTCCGGGCCGCCGATCGTGATACGGAATTTCTCATCGGACCGCGTCTTCGGCGAGACCGAGTGATGCATCCATTCATAACCCTCGCGATAGACATCCTCCTGTGTGCCGAAGGGCCGCTTGTCGAGCTGCATCTTGGCGCGCTGGTAAACCACCGCGCGGGTATCGCGCGAGAACGGCATGCCGTCCTTCTCGCTCTCGAAGAAATACTGCCGCATCTCCGGGCGGATTTCTTCGAGCAGGAAGCGCATATGTGCCGAGATCGGGTAGTTGCGCAGGACCGCGTGGCCCTGTTGCAGGAGATCGCGGACGCCGAGCAGCGTGAGGCCGCCGAAGATCACGATGGGAATGATCAGGATGTCGAAAATCTTGCGATCGGCGATGCCGAAGCCGATCAGGAGAGCGGTGACGACCGCGCAGATCGTCAGCACGATGAAGCGCGGCGAGAATGGAAGCAGCAGGGTCTCCATGGTCCCCTGCTCCAGGGCCCCACGGACCGATTTCGGCGCTTTGCTATTTTCGTCGGCCACGATCACATCCTCTCATCGAAACGACGGGGCATGATACGCCCGCGTCCCGTTTACGGATATGACGCGGCTTCTGTTTCAGGCTACCGAATTCGACCAGCGCAAATCAATCCGCAGGGTGGGCGGGCTGCTGCAGTGCAATAGACGGGATCCATAATCACAGGGAGTGGTTTGGCGAAGACCCGCAACCACCATCTCGCGCCACAACTCCCGCCTGGGCTTTGGGCCCCGGGCTCGCGCGGAGCCTGTCATCGGGCCGCGCGTCGCGCGGACCCGGTGGCGCGTCCCGGGATGACGATGGGTAGGATCGCGCCGCGCGGAGATCAGCGCTCCACGAAGGCCTTTTCGATCACGAAATGGCCGGGCTCGCTACCGGAGCCTTCGGTGAAGCCGCGACCTTCGAACATGCCGCGGAGCTCTTCGAGCATCGCCGGGCTGCCGCACATCATGATGCGGTCGGTCGCGATGTCGAGCGGGACCTGGCCGATGTCGTTGAAAAGCTGCTCGGAGTTGATGAGGTCGGTGATGCGGCCACGGTTCCGGAACGGCTCGCGGGTCACGGTCGGATAGTAGACGAGCTTCTCGGAGAGCATCGGCCCGAACAATTCGTCATCGCGCAAAGTCGCGACGAGCTGCTCGCCATAGGCGAGTTCCGAGACCTGGCGACAACCGTGAACCAGCACGATGGTCTCGAACCGGTCATAGACGTCGGGGTCCTTGATCAGGCTCGCGAACGGCGCAAGGCCGGTGCCGGTCGACAGCAGGAGAAGCCGCTTGCCGGGAATCAGGTTGTCGGCAACGAGCGTTCCGGTCGCCTTGCGGCCGACCAGGATGGTGTCGCCTTCCTTGATCTTCTGGAGGCGCGAGGTGAGCGGGCCGTCCTGAACCTTGATCGAGAAGAACTCGAGCTCCTCCTCGTGATTGGCGCTCGCCATGCTGTAGGCGCGCAGCAACGGACGGCCGTCCACTTCGAGGCCGATCATCGCGAACTGGCCGTTCTGGAACCGGAAACCGGTGTCGCGAGTGGCACGGAAGCTGAACAGGGTATCGGTCCAGTGCTGGACGGAGAGGACCTTCTCTCGATAAAACGCGCTCATGTGTTTCGATATTCCGAATCTATACGGTTTTGAACAAAAGCGTTGCCCGGCCCCTTCAACGTGGGGCGAACACCACTGTCATGGCGGATGATTTCGCGTCTCTGATTTACGGCATTGAGGTCAATAATCAACCTCGTTCGCGCAGCAATTGATGCCGATCAAACTGGCATTTCCCGTTGATTTGTCAGGATAATTAACGATTTTCTCTTTTCAGGCCGCATCGCAGCAATTTCTTTGCCCAAATGGCCCGCAAGGCAGCACTTAATTTCCGTTTCGCTCGCGAGAAATTCATTAAGAATAGCTCTGCTTTTGGCCATGGCAGACCGCCGATTCCGGCATGAAGCGACTTTTTTGGCGGGACAAGCACGATGCCAAGCAATGAACGGATATTCGTCCAGGCAATACGAAGCTATTGCGCGCGGCATGGGATCGCCATCGACGTGCGCGCGGAAGGCTGGCTGATCGCGATGGGCTGGGGCGAGACCCGCCGCTTCGCCTTCGGCTACGATATCGGTCTCAACAGCGCGATTGCGCATCGCCTCGCCAACGACAAGTCGGCGACATCGGAGGTGCTCGCCCTGACGGGCGTGCGCGCTATCGCCCATCACCTCTTTCTCAACCCGACGCTGGGGGAGCACGTCGTTGGACCGCGCTGGTGGGAAGCGATGCTTCGGCTCGTGATGCAGAACCCGCAAGGGCTGGTGGTGAAGCCCAACGAGGGCACGGCAGGCCGGTCAGTTCTCAAGGTAACGAGCAGCGCCGAACTCGAACGCGCCGTGAGCGAGATCTTCGCGATGAGCCTCGGCCTCGTGATCGCGCCCTATGTCGAGATCGAGGACGAGGTCCGGGTCGTTCTCCTCGATAAGACACCGCTCGTGGTCTACCGCAAGGAGCGGCCGTCGGTGGTCGGCGACGGCGTGCAGACGCTGCGCGAACTGGCGGGCACGATGCCCAAGGTGAAGCTGGATGATCTCGACGCGCATGCGCTCGACACCGTCGTGCCGAACGGCGAGCGGCGCGTCCTCACCTGGCGTCACAATCTCGATGCCGGCGCAAAGCCTGTCCTCATCGAGGGTGGCGAGACGCGTCGGGTGTGCGCAAAGCTCGCCATCGACGCCGCTGGCGCCATCGGCATCACCTTCGCATCCATCGACCTCGTCCGTGTCGACGGCGCGTGGCAGGTGCTCGAGATCAACTCCGGCGTGATGATGGAGGTGCTGGGGAAACTGTATCCGGACCTGGTGCAGGCGACGTACGACGCGGCGCTGGATCGGGTGTTTGGGAGAGAAGGCTGAGCGCTACGCACTCGCTGCCATCCCTTCTCCCCTTAAATCAATTAAAACAACAACGTCGACCGTCTGTGTCTACCGTTGTATCCCGATCCGACGGAGCTGTGAAAAGGCCGCTGAACCCTTCAGTTAGGGCTCGTGTTTGCCGGTGTGCGTTGATCGGATACCCCGGCGCAGCGCTTCCAAAGCGATGCGGGCGTGGCGCGCAGCCTCGTGATTGCCTGCTTTCTCGATGTGCTCGATCGCCCACATCAAGTATTGCATGGCGGTCTCGGCAGGAGGGTCAGGGGTCATTGAGGCTATCGGGGCCGCGTCGTTGGGATTGGCGTTCTACATCACGCAGTCTGTACACCTCCCGTCTCTTTAGACGAGAATAGGCGATTTCGGATATAGCAACAGTGCTTGGTTGCCATTCTTTCCTGGCACCGTAGTTCCACGCTGCTCCGGTTGAGTATTCTGCTACATTTACTCCGCGAGGCCCCAGCGACCACGGATGGTCTCGCCCTCGCTTCCTCCCGGGGTTCTACGTTTCGGAACCTGCTCCCCGCCCTTTGCTCATCTTTCCCGTCTGCAACTTACCCATCTTTAAGTTGGACGCTGGTCGGTGAAATGCTCGAAGCCGAGGTGGCAACGGAGAGAAGGAAGCTGCGATAGACACTCCCGCACGCTTTTCGCGACATGGAAAGCTCTGTCCAAAAGTGAACAAAACGCACTTGCGAGCTTCGCGCCGGGCTCTTGGTATCAAGCCGGTCGTCATCGAATTCCATGCTTTTGCCAAGAGCTTTGGTCACCAATAGCGCCGGAGTTCCAGAATGGAAATCGCGCGCAATGATCTTCATGTTTTTTGCCGTAGCGATCGCGGCCGTGTTCTTCGTTGGCTCGATGATTTCTCTGAACTTCGGCCGCCGCCTGGGTTTGCGCTATCGCAAGCATACAAACGGCGAAAGCACCGCTGGCCTGTCAACGGTCGAAGGAGCCATCTTCGGTTTGATGGGTCTGCTGCTTGCTTTCACCATTTCGGGCGCTCTGCAACGATTTGACGACCGGCGGCAGTTGGTACTTCAAGAAACGACGGCGGTGGCTGCCGCATATGACCGGACAGGTCTCTTCGAGAGAGATACGGCCCACGAACTCAGAAGCAAGCTCAAAGATTACGTCCGTGCTCGCGTGGACCTCTACCGCATGCAACACGATTTCTTGCTCTGGAAGAGGATGGAGGATTTCTCCCGCGAGCAGCAGAGCCAACTGGTGCAGTTGAAAGAAGGCCTTTGGAATGCGGCGTTGGCGGCTTGCCCGAAGAGCGATTACCAACCCGCCTGCTCATTGACCTTACCTGCATTGAACACCGCGTTTGAAATCGCCCGCCTCCGAGCGGGTGCTGCGGAAAAGCACCCACCGCAAATCATATACCTAATGCTCTTTGGGCTTGGCTTGGGCTGTTCGTTGTTGGCCGGGTTCGGCATGGCGGCGAGCGCGGCTCGAAGCTGGGTGCATATGATCCTGTTCGCCGGTGTTCTGACGGTCGCTCTCTACATCGTCACGGACATGGAATATCCACGGCTAGGTCTCATTCGGATTGAGAGCTTCGATCATTTTCTCGCGGATGCCTATGATCAGATGCGTTGAAGGATCATGGGGATCCTCTGGGGCGAGGAGGCTGGATATGGCAGGTGCCGCAGACCGCGATCCCCGACACCATACGCAGAAGATGCAGAAGGCCCTTCGGGATATCCGGAACCATCTGCGCGAAGACATTCAGAAGTTCGACGAACCGCAGTTGAAGGCGATGTTCGAGACATCCGCCGAGGTCTTGAGCGGGCTCGAGAAGGCTTTCAAGGACTACGAACAGAAGAACGAAAAAGCCTGGCGCTGACAGAACTCGGCGCCGCGACACCTGCGGCGGGCCTCATTCCTTGTTTTCACGAAACGCTCTGACCTCGGTTCGGATGGATGCACTCTCGAAGACGGCCCGACGAAGTTCCCGTCGCTCGAAATCGTTATCCGCATGAAGCAAGCGGCAACGGCGTTGGAGGTCACGGCTTTCCTCGATAGCAAGCCGGGCGCGTTCGAACAGTGGATCGGTCATGTTTCGGACAATGATCGCGTCGCGAGCTAGTTGCCATTGCATAAGCTAATCCGCTTGGCATTGTACGAAGCAGCGGCCTCAGTGCACTTTTCCCGTCAACGGGTTCCTCGACCGGCAACCATTCTCTGATCGGTGCGTTGTTTCGCATCACCGGCTCGGCTTTGCCCGTGGGCGTCGGTGGCTGAGAGACCAGTAGCGCTCCCGCCTGCATAGGATAGGGAGCGCCGCCGATGGCCGATGCGCTAGAGGACGCCGACAGGCTGATTACCCGTGCCGCGGCGGCAATCTCGGAAGCCAGGCGACTAATCGAGGAAAGCCGCGAGTTGCATCAACGGGCCGAGGTTCGGCTGAGACGCTTGTATTTCCGCGCCAGCTTCCACCCCAAGACCATTAAGCTCCTTTCGCCGCTGGATTTTCCTGATCGGCGACAACCTTATCGGGCGTCTTCGGCCCTGGGCGATTGAGCCGCGCAATCTGGCACTCCGGCGCGTGGGCCCTCTGCGCGCGAGACTGCCCACTTCGCGCAACTTCTTCGCGCGAGCGACTCGCAGTCGCCAGAACCGCGCGTTCCATAAGCGCGCCTGCACGATGCATTCGTAGACCTGGCGCTGGATCAGCTCGCTATCCCGAATGGCCCTGTCCGCGCGTTTTAGTAGTTCGTCCATACGCCGATAATCGGTGCGGGGCGAATCGTTCCTAAAAATTGAGAAGGTTTGTGAACCGGTCTTCTGCGGCCTACCGGTTTTTCGCAGGCAATTTTGGCAACAACCGACTTCGCTTCGCGAAGTTACCCTCTTCCAAAAGGGGAGAGGGTGCAGCCGGATTGCGGCCCGATCATTCCGCAGCGCAAGCGCGCTAATTGTTTGCCCCCGGCGAATCGTCCATGGCCTTGAAGGCTTCCTCGAGTTGCAACGAGATCGGCACGTTGAGCCTTTCGCCGGTCGGAAGCCGTGCCACGAACCATTTGTTGTAGAGCGGGACGAGGTCGTGGTTGGAGCCGAGCTTGCGGAAGGTGCGCTCGACCACGGCTGAGAGCTGCGGCTCGCCCTTGCGGAACATGATGCCGTAGGGGTCGTAGGACAAATAATCGCCGGTGACGCGGAACTTGTCCTGCGCCTTGTGGCGCACGATCAGGCCGTAGAGCAGGATGTCGTCGGTCGCGAACGCGTCGGCCTTGCCGTCCGCCAATATCTGGAACGACTGCTCGTGATCGGGCGAGGCGATGATGTTCAGGCCGAGCGAGAACTTCTTGTCGACCGCATGCATCGCCTGCTCATTGGTGGTGCCCTTGGTGACCACCACCGTCTTGCCCTTGAGGTCGGCGACGGCAGACACGTTGGATGCCTTCGGCACCATCAGCTTGGTGCCGGCAACGAACATCAGCGGTGAGAACGCGACGCGTTTGCCGCGTTCGGCATTGGCCGTGGTCGAGCCGCATTCGAGGTCGATCTTGTTCTGAAGCACGGCATCGATGCGGTCGTCCGAGGTGACCTTGACGTACTCGATCTTGAGATCGGGATCGTCGACCTCGACGCCGATCTCCTCAACGATCGCCTCGCAGAGCTCGAGGCTGTAGCCGATCGGCCGGCCCGCCTGGTCGAGGAAGGAGAACGGCGGCGAGCTTTCGCGATAGCCGAGCCGCACGACGTGACTGTTCTTGATGGCTGAGAGCGTGGGGCTGAGCCCTTCGCTGCCACCGATCTGCCCCGAGGCGCCGGTTGCCAGCGCGCATGCCAGCAACAGGCCCGCCGATATCGCCGATGTCAGGCGCATGACGCGCTCCTGTCAGTGGCCGGCCATCGCGGGCACTTCGCCGGGTACCATGTCCGGCGTGGGCGCCTCGCCCGGTCCGAGCGCATGCTCGGGCCCGAGCTCGCCTTCCCACTTCGCGACCACGGCGGTGGCGAGCGAATTACCGATCACGTTGGTGGCGCTGCGCCCCATGTCGAGGAAGGTGTCGATGCCCATGATCATCAACAGGCCCGCCTCGGGGATGCCGAACTGGGAAAGCGTCGATGCGATCACCACGAGCGAGGCACGTGGCACGCCGGCGACGCCCTTGGAGGTGATCATCAGGGTTGCGAGCATCGCGAGCTGGGTCGCGAGCGACATCTCGATGTGATAGGTCTGCGCGATGAAGATGCTGGCGAAGGTGCAGTACATCATCGTGCCGTCGAGGTTGAAGGAGTAGCCGAGCGGCAGTACGAAGCTCGATATGCGCGAGGAGGCGCCGAACTTGGTCAGGCCCTCCAGCGTCTTCGGATAGGCGGCCTCCGAGCTCGCGGTCGAGAACGCGATCATCAATGGCTCGCGGATCAGCCGCAGCAGATGGGCGTAGCGCGGTCCGATCGCGACGAAGCCGACGACGACCAGGATGGCCCACAGGATCAGCAGCGACAGGTAGAAGCCGCCCATGAACACGACGAGCTTCCACAGCACGAGGAGACCGTTCTTGGCGACGGTGGCGGTGATCGCGGCCCAGACCGCGAGCGGCGCGAACAGCATCACATAGCTCGTCACCTTCAGCATGATGTGGGAAATGTCGTCGATCAGGCTGAGGATCGGCTTCGAGCGCTCAGGCATGGCGCCCATCGCCACCGAGAAGAACACGGCGAAGATCACGATCTGCAGGATCTCGTTCTGCGCCATCGCGTCCGCGATCGAGGTCGGGATCAGATGGGTCAGGAATTTCTCGATCGAGAAGGCCGAGACGGGCAATCCCGTCGACTGCCCCTTCTCCGGCAGCGTTCCGGGGAAGTTCGCGCCGGGCTGGAGCAGGTTGACCATCACGAGGCCGAGCAGCAGCGACACGAAGGAGGCGCTGACGAACCAGCCCATGGTCTTGGCGAAGATGCGCCCGAGCCTTGCACCCGAACCCATATGTGCGATGCCGCCGACCAGGGTCGCGAACACCAGCGGCGCGATGATCATCTTGATCAGGCGCAGGAACATCATGGCGATCAGGTTGATCGAGGAGGCCCACTCGGCACGGGTGTCGGGCATGAAATTGTAGATCGCCGACCCCACGATGATGCCCAGCACCATCGCGACCAGAATGTATTGCGTAAACCTGTTCGACATCGCTTACCCCCACGTACACCGGCGCTTCACAGTGTCGCAGATTTTGACAGCGACGCAACACGCTTGGCGAGCGCTCGCGTTGGCCGGATGTTCCCGTTGTGAAAAAGGGTGGAGCGATCTAGCTTTCACGCAGCGCACAACGGATGCGGCTTGCATGATTTCTGCGCGGCACCTGCATCAATAAAAGTCAAACAATTGAAGAGGGGACTACCATGAGCGGGACCGTCAATCGCCAGATCCTCCTGGTCGAGAAGCCGAGCGGCAAGCTCGGACCGGAGCATTTCAAGATGGTCGAGGGCGCCGTGCCGGAGCCGAAGGACGGCGAGGCGCTGTTGCGCGTGCGCTACATCTCGCTCGATGCCGCCAACCGTGCCTGGATGCATGGCGCGACCTATCGTTCGGCGGTCGAGGCCAACAGCGTGATGGCCGGCGGCGCCATCGCCGAGGTCGTCAGCTCAAAGGCAGCGGGGATCGCAGCCGGCGACATCGTGTTCGGCGATACCGGCTGGCAGGACTACGCCGCGGTGCCCGCAAAGCATCTCACGAAAATGCCGAAGCTCGAGCCGCTGACGCATCTGCTCAGCGTGTTCGGCATCGCCGGCCTCACCGCCTATTTCGGCCTGCTGGAGATCGGCAAGCCCAAGGAAGGCGAGACGGTCGTTGTCTCGGCCGCCGCGGGCTCGGTCGGATCGATCGTCGGACAGATCGCCAAGATCAGGGGATGTCGCGTGATCGGAATTGCCGGCGGCGCAGACAAATGCAACTGGCTCACAGCGGAACTCGGCTTCGATGCCGCGGTCGACTACAAGGACGGCGCGGTGTTCAAGGCGCTGCGCGCGGCTGCACCTGATGGCGTTGACGTCTATTTCGACAATGTCGGCGGCGACATTCTGGAAGCCTGCCTGCCACAGATGAACAATTACGGCCGCATCGCCTGCTGCGGTGCAATCTCGCAATATGACCGCGCGCCGTCCGCGCATGGCCCGCGCGGCGTGCCCGGCTTGATCGTGGTGAAGCGGCTCGTGATGCAGGGCTTCATCGTGACGGACTATATGAGCCGGAGCCAGCACGCGCTCGCCGACCTGCAAGCCTGGGTCAAGTCGGGACAGTTGAAGGTGCAGGAGGACATCATAGACGGCCTGGAGAACACGCCGCGGGCGTTGATCGGATTGCTTGCGGGCGAGAACCGCGGCAAGCGTATGGTCAAGCTCTGACGATGTTGTCCCGCCACATTCGGCGGGCACAATCTACTTGCGGTAGATGCCAAAGCGGCCAATGATGCCGTGCGCGAGATAGCCCTCGCGCCGATTGCGATCATATGACTTTTTTCGAAGCTCCGATTTTCAAGGCATGGGCTTCACCAAGGGCAGGAATTGGCGCAAATGTTCAATAGCTCTGGAATTGTCGCAACGCGCAGCGCGTTGCTGGCGGCGGCTCTCTTCGCAACTGCAGCACCGATCTTCGCGCGGGCCCCGACCGACGCACAGAAGAGTGCGATCCGGTCCGCATGCCGGGCCGACTATCAGGCGCATTGCGCGAGCGTGACGCCGGGCGGTGCCGAGGCACTGCAGTGCCTGAACAAGAACATGCCGAGCCTGTCGTCGGCCTGCCAGAGCGCGGTGCGCGCGATCGAACCGGCGGCTGCGCCGAAGACCGAAGCCGCACCGGCCGCACCGAAGGCTGAATCGGCGCCTGCCGCCGAACCCGCCAAAACGCCCGCCACGACCGAAGCACCCAAAGCCGAGGCGCCCAAAGCTGCCGCGGCCAGGCAGCCGAGCAGCGCACAGGTCTCCGCGATCAAGAGTGCCTGCCGCTCCGACTATCCAAAAGTCTGCGCCGGCGTGCCGCCTGGCGGCGCGCCCGCGCTCGAATGCCTGGAGAAGAACAAGGCGAGGGTCTCGCCCGCCTGCGCAAAAGCGGTGAGCGCCGCGACCGGCGGTGGCGGCGCGTCAGCCGCCGCAGCGCCCACGGGCGCGGCTCCCGCGGCAGCGCCAGCGGCCATCGTCCTGCGGCCGTTGCGGCCGCGCGAAGAGCTGCTCATCGTGCGTTCGGCATGCGGCGGCGACGTCCGCACGCTGTGCGCAGGTGTGGCGCCGGGCGGCGGCCGCATCGCGCAATGCCTCGCGACCAATGCCGGCTCGCTGTCACCCGCCTGCAAGGAGGTCCTTGCCCCCTTCGCTGCGCGCTAGGATCGCGCTAGGATCGCACAACGCCGCGCATGGCCAGTTCCGCGCGGCGATGTCTGGCGGCGTGCGCAGTCGCTGACACCACAGAGAGGTTGCTGACTCTTCGATTTTGATCACGACAAGACCGGGAGGAGGAACGAACGCATGGCCCTTGTCGATCATTGCTCTGGCGCTGCGGACCAGAGCAGATCTAGCCCCTAGCTCGAATAGCAAGAATACTTTCAATCAGGGAGGACGACGTTGCGGATCGCCGTGATCGGCGGGGGGCCTGGCGGGCTCTACTTCGCCTATCTCTGGAAGAAGCGTCACCCCGACGACCAGGTCGACCTGTTCGAGCAGAACCCGGCCGACGCGACCTGGGGCTTTGGCGTGGTGTTCTCGGACGAGGCGCTGGAGTTCCTGCGCGCGGACGACCCCGAGACGGTCGACGCCATCGCGCCGCACATGGAGAGTTGGGAGAACATCACGCTGAATCTGGGCGCGGACAGCGTCGCCATCGACGGCGTCGGCTTTTCCTCGATCGGACGGCTCGATCTTCTGAAATTCCTCCAGCAGCGCGCGCTCGATGCCGGCGTCACACCGCGCTTCGACACGCAGATCCATTCCATCGATCAGCTCAACGGCCATGATCTGATCGTCGCCGCCGACGGGCTCAACTCGCTGGTGCGTCGCTCGTACGAGGGCGATTTCGGCACCTCGCTGTCCTACTCCTCCAACAAGTTCGTCTGGTACGGCACCTCGAAACGCTTCGACACGCTGTCACAGACCTTCGTGAAGACCGATCGCGGCGCCTTCAACGCCCATCACTACCGCTACTCGCCGACCATGAGCACCTTCCTGGTCGAGTGCGACCATGCCACCTGGCAGGCCTACGGTTTCGCCTACAAGGACCTCGAGCAGTCAAAAGGCGTCTGCGAGGAGGTCTTTGCCGATACGCTCGGCGGTCACTGTCTGGTCTCCAACAAATCGGTCTGGCGCAATTTCCCCTGGGTCTGGAACGAGCACTGGTCGTTCAAGAACATGGTGCTGATCGGCGACGCGCTGCACTCGGCGCATTTCTCGATCGGCTCAGGCACGCGGCTCGCGATCGAGGACGCAATCTCGCTGGTGAAGGCGCTGGAATCCGACGCGCATCTTGCAACCGCGCTGCACCGCTACCAGGCCGAGCGCAAACCAATCGTGCAAAAGCTCGTCAGCGCCGCGCGCACCTCGGCCGGCTGGTACGAGCACTTTGCCGAACACATGAAGCTCGACCTGATGGAATTTGCCTATAGCTACATCACCCGCTCCGGGCGGATCGACGATGCGCGCCTGCGCCATATGTCGCCGGCCTTCATGGCGCGCTACGAGGCGGAGAAGAACGGCGGGAGTCCGGGATGAGGGGCGAGGTGCGTGACGTGTACTTGGCAGCCACATCCTCAGTGTCATCGCCCGCCTTGTGCGCAATTGCGCACTGGGGCGGGCGATCCAGTATTCCAGAGGCGGCGACGAATACGGAGAAGCCGCGGCGTACTGGATTCCCCGCTTTCGCGGGGAACGACACCTGAAATTGCCACGACGGCGCGGCCCCAATCTCAGCGTCGCCCCCGGGACGACGTCGGTGGTGAGGCGCAAGTGCAACCTCACTCGCATCGCCCCCTCACCCCGCCTTCCCCAGATGTTCCAGCGCGTCCTCGGCGCGAAGGGGGACGCGGGAGGCTTCGTTGTTGAGATCGACGAGTTGCACGAGCAGCGTCATCAGGGTCTTGCGGTCGCCGGGCTTGAGCGGCTCCAGCATGCGCGCCTGCGCGCGCTCGACCGCTGGGATGATGTCCTTGAGGATCCCTGCACCCTGCCTCGTCAGATAGAGCAGCTTGATCCGCTTGTCCTCGGGCGCCGGCTTGCGCTCGATATAATCCTTGGCCTGGAGCCGCTCGATGACGCTGCCGAGGGTCGAGCGGTCGAAGGCGATCACCGCGGACAGCCGCGTCGCGTCGATGCCGGGATGGGTGTGGATCGCAACCAGCGCCGCATATTGCACCGGCGTCAGGTCGAAGGCCTTGCACTCCTCCATGAAGATCGAGACCGCGATCTGCTGCATGCGCCGGAACAGATAACCCGGCGCGGCATAGACCGCGTCCATCGTGATCGGAGGGGCAGGCTTACTCGGCATCGGGCTGCTTCTCCGGCACCGCATTGGCGAAAGCCGGCAGCGCCTTCGCTGCGGCTTCCGCCTTGAGCAGGCACGGATAAGCCGAGACGTCGACCCCGAAGCGGCGGGCATTGCCGAGCTGCGGCACCAGGCAGAGATCGGCGAGCGTCGGCGCGTCGCCGAAGCAGAACGGCCCCACCTCGTCTTTCACCAGCATCTCGCAGGCCGACAGCCCCTCGCGATTGACCCAGGCGGCCCATTCCTGGACCTTCTCCTCGGCCAGCCCCAGTTCGCGCAGGCGCGCCAGCACTTTCAGGTTTTGCACCGGATGGGTGTCGCAGGCGATGGCCAACGCAAACGCCCGCACCTTGGCGCGGCGCAGGCTATCCTTCGGCAGCAGCGGCGGATTGGGGTGGGTCTCGTCCAGCCATTCGATGATGGCGAGCGACTGCGTGAGGATTGTGCCCGCATCATCCTCCAGCGTCGGCACCAGGCCTTGCGGGTTGATGGCGAGGTAGGCGGGCGCGCATTGCTCGCCCTTGCGCAAATGATGCGGCAGGTGAGCGGCGGTCAGCCCCTTCAGGTTCAGCGCAATCCGCACCCGATAGGCCGCGCTGGAGCGGAAATAGCCGTGCAGCTTCATCGGAACCCTCCCATGGATTTTCTTGCACGTCATTCGGGGGCTCGCGAAGCGAGAACCCGGAATCTCGAGATTCTCAGGTGCGCAATTGCGCACCGCAGTTCGCCCTGCGGGCGCCCCGGAATGACGCCATCTTCATGGCGGCCATCAAGTTGACGCTACCTAGATTGGCAGTATACTGTCAATCTACAAAACGAACGGGAGGCTCGCCATGGAAGCCGTAGCGAAGACGCCGGAACGCGAGGCGTTCTACAGGAAGATCGACGGCGAAAACCTCACCGCGCTCTGGACCGTGATGAGCGACTTGATCACGCCGGAGCCAAGGAGCGCCTGCCGGCCGCATTTGTGGGAGTTCGACGTCATCCGCGACTACATGACCGAAGCGGGCAAGCTGATCACCGCCAAGGAAGCCGAGCGGCGGGTGTTGATCCTGGAAAATCCCGGCCTGCGCGGGCAGTCGAAGATCACGACCTCGCTCTATGCCGGTGTGCAGATGGTGGTGCCCGGCGACGTCGCGCCTGCGCATCGCCACAGCCAGTCGGCCCTGCGCTTCGTGCTCGAGGGCAAGGGCGCCCACACTGCCGTCGACGGCGAGCGCACCGCGATGGAGCCCGGCGACTTCATCATCACACCGTCGATGACCTGGCACGATCATTCCAACGAGACGGATGAGCCGATGTTCTGGCTCGACGGCCTCGATATCCCCCTCGTGCAATTCTTCGACTGCTCGTTCGCTGAAGGCGCCAAGGAGGATCAGCAGAAGATCACGAAACCCGCTGGCGACAGCTTTGCGCGCTACGGCCACAATCTGCTGCCGGTCGACATGAAGCGGTCGTCGAAGACCTCGCCGATCTTCAGCTATCCCTATGCCTACACCCGCGAAGCGCTGGAAAAAGCCAGAGCGCGCGAGGAATGGGACGCCTGCCACGGCTTGAAGCTGAAGTTCAGCAACCCCGAGACCGGCGACTACGCGATGCCGACCATCGGCACGTTCATCCAGCTCCTGCCGAGGGATTTCAAGACCGCGCGCTATCGCTCCACCGACGCGACCGTGTTCTGCGCCGTCGAAGGCAAGGGCCGCACCCGCATCGGCGATGCGACCTTCGAATGGGGCCCGCGCGACCTGTTCGTGGCGCCGAGCTGGCACTGGGTCACGCACGAGGCCGAGGCGGATGCCGTGCTGTTCAGCTTCTCCGACCGTCCGGTGCAGCAGAAGCTCGACCTCTTCCGCGAGGATCGCGGGAATGCGTGACAAGACGATGCCGTAGGGTGGGCAAAGGCGCACTCGCGCCGTGCCCACCATCGATCCGCGTTACCAAGTGGTGGGCACGCTCCGCTTTGCCCACCCTACGGCTTTTGTGCCAACCCTCATCGCCAGTGCAGCAGCCGCGTTTCCAGCCAGTTGATGACCTTCCCCACCGCCAGCCCGAATACCGACAGGATCACCACGCCCGCAAGCAGCTGATCCGTCTGCATGAGATTGCCGGCCTGGAGCACGAAGGCGCCGATGCCGAACTGGGCACCGATCATCTCGGCGCTGACGACGAGCAGGAGCGCGACCGACGCCGTGATGCGGAAGCCGGCGAGAATCGAGGGCAGCGCACCCGGCCAGATTACCTTGCGCACGATGGTCGCGAACGGCACGTTGAAGCTCTGCGCCATCCGGATGAGGTTGCGCGGCACCGCATCGACACCGCTATAGACCGAGATCGCGGTCGAGAAGAACACTCCGAGCGCAATGGTCGCGATCTTCGGCTCTTCGCCGATGCCGAGCCAGAGGATGAGCAGTGGCAGCAGCGCGATCTTCGGAATCGGGAACAGTGCCGAGATGAAGGTGATGCCGACGCTGCGCGCGAGCCGTGAGAGACCAATGGCAAACCCGACGACAACGCCGGCCGCGGTGCCGAGCAGCCAGCCGACACCGATGCGCAGCAGCGAGGCCGAGAGATGCTGCCAGAGCGCACCGGAAGCCGCGAGCTCGTAGATAGCGCGTGCGATCGCCGAGGGCGCCGGCAGGAACAGTGGATTGACGAGGCGCGCACTGCCCGCGGCCTGCCAGAGCGCGATGACGAGCGCGAGCGCGACCCAGCCGCCAAACCGGCTGCTCGCCGGCACGAAGCCCGCGCCGCGGAAGCGCACCGGCCGCGTCACCGCCTCCTTCGTCTGCGCTTCTGCCCGGGTTGCGCGATCAAGCATGCTGAACCTCGCGCTCGGCATCGATCGCTTCGTTGCGGATCAGCGACCAGATCTGGTTCTGGAGCGCGAGCAGTTTTTCGCGCGCAGCAGCCTCGCCGCGTTCGGCGCGCGTCATCGGCACCGTGACGACCTCGCGAATGCGGCCGGGTCGCCGCGACAGCACGACGATGCGGTCGGCAAGCCGCGCGGCCTCTTCGAGATTATGAGTGACATAGACCGCGCCCATGCCGCCATCGGCGAGCAGGCCGACGAAATCCTCCATCAACAGCTCGCGGGTCTGCGAATCCAGCGCCGAGAGCGGCTCGTCCATCAAGAGGATGGCGGGTCTCACCGCAAGCGCGCGCGAAATGCCGACGCGCTGGCGCATGCCGCCGGAAAGCTGCTTTGGATAGGTCGTGCGAAAATCAGTAAGTCCCGTACGGCGCAGGGCATCGTCGACCTGTGCGCGGCGCTGTGCGGACGAAAGCTGGGTGTGCAGCAGCGGGAATTCGACGTTCTCCTCCACCGTGGCCCAGGGCAGCAGCGCAAAATCCTGGAACACGAAGGTCAGCGGATTGAGGCTGTCGGACGGCGGCGCGCCGCGCAGCTCCGCTACGCCGGATGACGGCAGCAGCAGCCCACCCAGAATCGACAGCAGCGTGCTCTTGCCGCAACCCGACGGCCCGACAATCGCCACCACCTCGCCCGCGCTGATGGTGAAGGACACGTCGTCGAGCACGGCGAGCTCGCCGAAGCGATGGGTGATGTGGTTGGCGATCAGGTCCATCAATCGTTGTCTCTTCTCACACCGTCACCCGGAAGTGCCGGAGCGCAGCGGAGGTCTCGAAGGGCGACGGGGATAGTGGGTCGCCTGGGGCATCAATCCGCCTTCACATAGTCCTTCGCGATGATCGCGTCCGCGTCAAAACCCTTGTCGGCAAAACCCTGCTCTTGCAGCCATTTGATCTGGTTGTCGACGTCCTTGACGTCCAGCTTGCCGTCGGGATCGATATAGGCGCAATTGCCGACCACCTGCTCGACCGGCAGGTTGGTATACTTGGCGATGATCTCAAGCAGCGGCTTTGTCTGCTCGTTGATCGGCACGGTGCCATTCTTCATCGCAGCCAGGATGACGTCGTGATATTCGCGATCGGCTCTTGCCAGCGCGCCGAGCAGCTTCGTCACCAACACTTTGTTGGCGAGTGTCTTGGGCGAGGCGAACACGGCGCCGAGCTGCCAGGGCGTCTCGTCGCCGACCCAGCCAAGGAATTTCGCGCCGCCGTCATCCATCAGCTTTCGCGCGGTGGAGATGGGAAGC
Organism: Bradyrhizobium sp. UFLA05-108; assembly: GCF_059803455.1. Classification (NCBI taxonomy): domain Bacteria; kingdom Pseudomonadati; phylum Pseudomonadota; class Alphaproteobacteria; order Hyphomicrobiales; family Nitrobacteraceae; genus Bradyrhizobium; species Bradyrhizobium sp. UFLA05-108. The sequence continues at coordinate 51,668 of NZ_JBANAZ010000015.1, forward strand.
AGCGCGGCGTCGACCGTTTCGCCCTTCAGCGCCGCCGCCGCATTCGACAGCGATTGCAGCGGCACGATCTTCACGTCGGATAGCTTGAAGTGATATTTGTCCGCGAGCAGGCCGAGCGAATAGTGAAAGGATGATCCGACCTGCGTCATAGCCACTCGCTTGCCGGCGAGATCCTTCGGCGTCTTTAGCCCGGCCGCGTAAGCGTTGTTGCTGGCGAAATAGCCGATCAGGGGATAGCCGGCCTTTTCGCGGCTCATGCCGCCGATGACCTTCAGCGTGCCTTTGCCGGCGAGATTGTAGAGACCTGCGGTGAAGGCGGTGATGCCGAAATCAACGTCGCCCGAGGTGGTGGCGACCGCGATCGGCTGCGCCGCATCGAAGAACTTCAGCTCGATATCGAGGCCGGCGTCGCGGAAATAGCCCTTGTCCTGCGCGATGAAGACCGGCGCGGAGGACGACAGCCTGAGCACGCCAACTTTCGCCTTCAGCGCCTCCTCGGCCTGCGCTGCTGCAATCGTCGTCAGCGCCAACAAGCCTACACCCGCGAACCGCGCAACCCAACCCATCCGTCTTCCTCCGTCGTTTCTTCACAGGCCCTCTGGCACGGTCTGGTCCCGCCCGATGAAGGCGCCCTGTTGTTTCAATGTTTCCTGCAGTTTTTCAACCGGGATGTCACGCGGGATCTGGTTGCCTGCCAGCGCCAGCGCAGCAGCGGAACCGGCCGCCTCCCCCATCGCGAAGCAGGCCCCGGAGACGCGTGCCGCCGACTGGCCCTCATGGGTCATGGAGGCGCAGCGGCCTGCGACCAGGAGATTGTCTACGCTCTCCGGCACCAGCATGCGATACGGCAATTCGTTGTAGCCGCGCGATTCGGGGATCGGCGGGAAGGTGAAGACGACGTCGCCCGGCACATGGGCCTCGATCGGCCAGCCGTTGACGCCGATCGAGTCCTCGAACGAGGCGCAGGTGAGCACGTCCTCGCCGCTGAGCTGGTAGCCGCCCTTGATGCGGCGGGTCTCGCGGATGCCGAGCTGCGGCGGCAGATCGACGATATAGGATTTTTCAAAGCCTGGCACGGTGCGCAGGAATTCGAAGGCGGCGAGCGCTTGGCGACGGCCCTCGATTTCGCCGCGAGTGAGATCACCAGGCTCGATGCCGTTGATGGCATGGCCGTCCTCGCGCGCGACTTGCGTGAAATTCACCCGCCATTCGATGCCATGGCGCTGCGGCCGCACGATCGCGCTTTTGCGCGGAAAGCTGTGCGTGCCGGTGGCGAGCGCCTTTTCCATCAATTGCGGAATGGTACGCCAGGCCTCGCCAGCCTTCTCGGGATCGATACCGTTGAGGCGGAACATCATCGACGGGTAAAGCGGATGGCCGTGTTCGTCGCCGATCTCGTAGGGCGCACCGGACCAGACTGCGAGATCGCCGTCGCCGGAGCAATCGATGAAGATCTCAGCTCGCACCGCTTGCCGTCCGGCCTTGGTCTCGACCATCAGCACGTCGATACGGCGCGCATCGCCCATCACGACGCCGGCGCCGAGCGCATGGAAGAGGATGTCGACGTTGTGGCTTGCAAGGAGATCATCAGCCGCGATCTTGTAGGCCGCGGTGTCGTAGGCTTGCGCAAAGACCTTGCCGAGGATCAGATGCGGCTTGTTGAGGCCGTCGAGCCGATCGATTCGCGCGAGCAGCTCGGAGGCCATGCCCTGCACGAGACGGTGGTGCCTGCCATGGACATTGCCGTGCAAGCCACAGAAATTGGTGACACCGGCGGCCGTGCCCATGCCCCCCAGAAAGCCGTAACGCTCGATCAGAAGCGTTCGCCGACCCGCCTGCGCCGCCGAGGCAGCCGCGACGATGCCGGCCGGCCCACCGCCGAGCACCACCACTTCATATTCGCCATAGAGCGGGACCTGGCGCGCAGGTTCCCGAATGGATTTTCTCTGCAAGACGATAATCCGGTCGTTTGAGACCCAAGGTGGGCCCTTTTTGCTATCTCGACAAAGGGATCGACGATGTAAAGTCCTATGGCGCCAAAAGACGATTGATCCCGCTCGGCGGAACTGACAGAACAGGCGCCCCTAGGATCGATGTCTTTGAAACGCACCCTGATTTCGCTGATCTGCCTTGCGATCTCGGCCGCGCCGGCTTCCGCAGTGGAGCAGAACTGCCGCTTCATCCAGGCCAAGGCCGACCGCGAGGCCTGCTACAAGCGGCAGGAGGAAGAGCTTGCGACCAAGCGCAAGCCCGAGCCACCACGCGAGAGCACCACACTCGAATCGCTCAAGCAGATGCGGCAGGACGACGACGCGGTCTATCGCAGCATGAGCGGCATCTGCCGGGGATGCTGAGGGGCGACCGATCGGCACGGTTGCACGGCGCGAATTGCGCCGATCCCGTTAACGTTTTCTAGTAGCAGGACAGCTATGACGTCTGGCGCTCTGGGATCCGTCATGAAGATCTTTCTGTTTGCACGTGACCTCGCGGGGATTTGGCAGACCGAGTTGTACCTGCTTGCCATTCCGGGGATCATCGTCGGAGCGGGGATCGGCTACACCTTGCGTCGCTGGTTCATCTGCCTGATTGTGAGTGCCGCTACCGCCTTCTGGTTTCTGTATGCCTTGAATGCCAGTCGACCGCTTCATCCTCATCATCAACTGAGCCTCGCCGAACTGGCCGCATGGTCAGCCGTTGCCACATTGCCTGTGATCCTGGCCGCGACATCGCTCGGCTATTTTGCAGTCGTGTGGCTGCGATACAGACGCGCGAAATTGAAAGCACCAGCTTAGATCACCGCCTGTCCGTCATAGGCGTTGTAAATATCCGGACGCTGGCAACGATCCCTCAGGCCTTGCCGCTCCATTTCGCCGCGCGCTTCTCGGCAAAGGACGCCAGCCCTTCCGCCGCTTCTGCACTCTGGCGCTTGAGCGAATGCAGATGAACGAGGCGCGCATAGGCGGCGTCATTGACGCTCATCCCGCCGAACGAGCTTTCCAGCGCGAGCCGCTTGGTCTCTGCCATCGCCTCCGGCCCATTGGCGAGCAACTGCTCGACCACTTTCGCGCCGGCGGCCTCCAGCTCGGCGAGCGGCACGACGTCATGAACGAGGCCGATGCGGCGCGCCTCATCGGCGCCAAAACGCTCGCCGGTCAGCGCGTAACGGCGAACTTGACGCACGCCGATGGCGTCGCAGAGCTGCGGGATGATGATTGCAGCGGTCAGGCCCCAACGCACCTCGGTGATCGAGAACAGCGCATTGTCGGCCGCGATCACCACGTCGCACGCCGCGATCACGCCGGTGCCGCCGCCGAAGCAGCCGCCCTGCACGAGCGCCACGGTCGGGATCGGCAGCGTGTTCAGCCGCTGCACCGCCTCGAACGTCGCCCGCGAGGCCGCCTCGTTCGCTTCAGGCGATTGCGGCCGCACTGAATTGATCCATTTGAGGTCGGCGCCGGCCTGAAAGTGCTTGCCGTTGCCCCTGAGCACCACGACGCGCAAATCGGGTTTGCCGCTCAGTTCGTCCATCGCGGCGAGCACGCCTGATATCAACGCTCCGTCATAGGCATTGTTGACCTCGGGTCGATTGAGCGTGACGGTCGCGACCCCGCGCTCGTCAAAGGTCCACAAGACAGGGCTGGCCGGCATGGGCGGTCCTCTCGGCATTATTCTTTGTCAGGCCACGCACTATGACCGTGGCCGCGTCCCTTGATCCATCACTTTCCGCGGGGAGGCGGTCGCGCCCATCGCATGGCGGCTTGTGCCATGCTGTCCGTCGGCGCGAGCCAAAGATCAATCCTCGGGACGGGGCGGTCATATCATGCGTATTTGCATTTTCGGCGCGGGTGCCGTCGGCAGCCACCTTGCGGTGCGGCTTGCACGCGCCGGCCATGAGGTCTCCTGCGTCATGCGCGGGCCGCATCTGGAGGCAGCGCGCGCCAACGGGCTGAAGCTGCGCGTCGGCGAGGCGGAAGTTTGTGCCAAGGTCCGCGCCTCCGGCGATCCGGCTCTGCTCGGGCCGCAGGACGTCGTGATCTCTACCCTGAAGGCAACCGGCCTGCCGGGCCTCGTCACCGGCATCGCCCCGTTGCTTGGCGAAGAGACCGCGATCGTGTTCGCACAGAACGGCATTCCCTGGTGGTACAATATCGGATTACCGCCGCGGCACCCCGCCCCACCTGACCTCGCCTTCCTCGATCCCGGTGCGCGGCTTCGCAAGGCGATCGCGAAAGAGCGGATCATCGGCGGCGTCGTGTTCTCCTCCAACGAGGTGGTCGAACCCGGCATCGTCGAAAACCTCTCGGCCGACCGCAACCGGCTCTTGGTCGGTGAGTGCGACGACCGCAACAGCGAGCGCATCGCGCAGCTCCGCACGGCCCTGAACGACGCAAAACTCGAATCACCGCCTGTCTCCGACATCCGCGAGGCGATCTGGTCAAAGCTATTGACCAACATGTCGCTGACGGTGCTGTGCCTGCTCACGGGCCTGACTGCGCGCGGCGTGCGCAACGACCCCGCCTTCACGGATGTCATTCCGCGCCTGCTCAACGAGGCCAACGAGATCGCGCAGCATTACATCCCCGAGGTCAAGCGCATGACGCGGAGCGGCCCGGCGCCCAATCACAAGCCGTCGCTGCTCCAGGACTACGAGCTCGGCCGCGCCATGGAGATCGACGTGCTAGTGAAGGCCCCGGCCGCCTTTGCCCACGCCGCAGGCCTCTCGACGCCGTCGCTCGACCTGATCGCAGCGCTCGCGATCCAGAAGGCGCGCGACAAAGGGCTTTATGCCGGATGACCGCGCGAAGGCTCAGACGAACTCGTTGATCCACGCCGCGAGCGTATCGAGCACCTCTTCCATCGCCTCCTCATTGCTGCGGCCGGACTTCCGCAACACCGCGAAGGAGTGATCGCCGCCGGCGACCTCGTGCAGCCTGGCCTTCGGGCCGAGCCCCTCGATCACGGGTTCGAGGTAGCGGAGATCGGCGAGCCGGTCGCGCGTGCCTTGCAGGAACAGCATCGGGATCTCTATTCCAGACAGATGAGCCGCGCGCTCAATTGAAGGCTTGTTGTCGGCATGCAGCGGAAAGCCGAGGAAGGCGAGCCCGCGCACACCGGGCAGCGGCGCCTTGGACTGCGCCTGCGAGGTCATGCGCCCGCCGAACGATTTTCCGCCGGCAAATAGCGGAAGACCGGCGCAGAGCCGCGCCGCTTCCTCGACCGCCGTTCGAACGGCAGCGTGCGCGATCATCGGCGTGTCGGGCCGTCCCAGCTTCTTCTCCATGTAGGGAAAATTGTAGCGCAGCGTCGCAATGCCGCGATCGGCGAGACCGGCCGCGACTTTCTCCATGAACGAATGCCGCATGTCCGCGCCCGCGCCATGCGCGAAGACGTAGCAGGCGCGCGGCTTGTCCGGCATCGTCAACAGTGCGGAGACGGCGCCCGCGCGGTCGATATCAATCTTGAGCTCGGTGGTCTTGAGCTCAGTCGTTTCGGCGGTCAAAATCACACACCCCCAAAGGCTCGAATCCGGTTGCCTTGGTAGCGCCACCGGCGCAGCCTGAAAACACAATAATTGCCCGCCTTCACCGGAGTACCAAAAACAGTCGCACCGCCGACCGGAGTTTTCATGTCCTACCGCTCCTCCTGGATGACCGAAGAGCTCGAAATCTTCCGCGACCAGTTCCGGAAGTTCCTCGCCAAGGACCTCGCGCCGCACGCCGAGAAGTGGCGTGCGCAGAAGATGGTCGACCGCTCGGCCTGGCGCGGGCTCGGCGAGATGGGCGCGCTGTTGCCGAGCGTGCCCGAAGCCTATGGCGGCCTGGGCGCGACCTTCGCCTACGATGCCGCGGTGCTGGAGGATATCGAGAGCACGGTGCCGGAGGTAACGACCGGCGTCTCCGTGCACAGCGCCATCGTCGCGCACTACATCCTCAATTACGGGTCGGAGGAGCAGAAGCAGCGCTGGCTGCCGAAGATGGCTTCGGGCGAGATGGTCGGCGCCATCGCCATGACCGAGCCGGGCACTGGCTCGGACCTGCAGAGCGTCAAGACCACGGCGAAGAAACAGGGCAACTCCTACGTCATCAACGGCCAGAAGACATTCATCACCAACGGCCAGGCCGCCGACCTCGTCATCGTCGTCGCGCGCACCGGCGAGGTTGGTGCCAAGGGCATCTCGCTGATCGTGGTTGAGACCGCAGGCGCGGACGGCTATCGCCGCGGGCGCAACCTCGACAAGATCGGCCTGCATGCCTCCGATACTTCGGAGCTCTTCTTCGACAACGTTACGGTGCCGCCGGAAAACCTGCTCGGCAACGAAGAGGGGCAAGGCTTCGTGCAACTGATGCAGCAACTGCCGCAGGAGCGCCTCGCGCTCGCGGTCGGCGCCGTTGCCTCGATGGAGCGCGCCGTCAAACTCACCGCCGATTACACCAAGGAGCGCACCGCCTTCGGCAAGCCGCTGCTCGAATTCCAGAACACCGCGTTCAAGCTCGCCGAGCGCAAGACCGAAGCGATGATCGCCCGCGTCTTCGTCGACTGGTGCGTCGAGCGCCTGGTCGCCGGGGATCTCGACACCGTCACCGCCTCGATGGCGAAATACTGGTGCTCGGAAAAGCAGGTCGAGACCGCCGACGAATGTCTCCAGCTGTTCGGCGGCTATGGCTACATGCAGGAATATCCGATCTCGCGCATCTTCATCGATTCCCGCATTCAGAAGATCTATGGCGGCACCAACGAGATCATGAAGCTGTTGATCGCGCGGTCGCTGTAGCCCTATCGCATCCGCTCACGAGTTGCGCCAGTCGCGCGGCCGACAACCAAAGCGCTGCTTGAAGCGCCGCGTGAAGTGGGAGAGGTCCGAAAAGCCCCAGTCGAACGCGATCGTGCCGATCTCGCGACCTGCCACGGCCTGATCTCGCAGATCTGCCGCGGCGCCGTCGAGCCGGCGCTCCATGATGTAATCGGAGAACGTCGTACCGGAACGCTCGAACAGCTTGTGCACATAGCGTTCGCTGATGCCGACGGCACCCGCGACCGCCGCAACGGTCAGCCCTGGCTCGCGCAGTCGCTCGTGGATGGCGCGGCGCAGCGCCAGCACCGTGGCATCCGCAAAGCTCGCCGCTTCCGCGACTTGCGCGCGCGAGCGGCGCGACAAGCTGAGCGCCACGAGATCGAGCAGCACGCCAAACAGGCGCACGCTGTCCTCCTCAGTCATTCGCAAGGCGCCGGCGTTGAGCGCGCGCGCCGTCCCGACGATGAGATGGCCGACATGAGGATCATCGGAGACGCGCTCGGCTTCGAAATCGAAGCCCGGCGGCAGGCGGTCGCGCAGCGCGCGCGAGGGCACCCAGAACGAAGCGACCTCCAACGTCGGGCCGCGGTCATGCAGCAACCTCACCTCGCGGTCGCTGTCGCAGATGCCGACCTGGCCGCGCGACAGGCTGACGTCGCGATCCCCCTGCACGATGCGGCAGCGGCCGGCGAGCTTGAAGTTGAGATAGAAGCAGCTCTCGTTCGAGGCCGCGATATCGCTGCGCGAGCGATGCACGGTATGCTCGGGAAACACCACGCGGTTGACCGCGCCGGCGCCGAACCTGATCGTCTCCACCTTTGCCGGAAAATACGACGTCGTCGCCGATTCCGGCGTCAGGTTCATGAACGCCTGGCAGATCGCCTCACGGTAGAAGGAAAACTGCTCGGCCGGGCGCGCCTCGGCCGTATTCCAGACGAAGTGCCGCGGCCGGCTTGCTGGATTGACCTGCTCCATCAGTTCGCTCCGAGACCAATCCGGTTCAGCGCCAGCCAAGCGGACCGATCCCCGGCCGGCTCAATATGGCTGCAACAAAGGCAACGACCGACGTTCAGTCGGCAAGGTTTTGGCCGGTGATTGCCGCGCCGATCTAACCATCCTTGCGGAGGAGCTACAATATGTCGACCTACGTCCTCGTCCACGGCGCCTGGCACACCGGAGCCGAGCTTGAGCCCGTCGCCGCCCCCATTCGTGCCGCCGGCCACACCGTCCATACCCCCACGATCAGGGGCAACCGGCCGGGCGACGCCAAGACCACAGGGCTCCAGGAGGCGATCCAGTCCATCGCCGATTATCTTGCCGAGAACAATCTGAAGGACGTGATCCTGCTCGGCCACTCCTATGGCGGCATGGTGATCACGGGGGTCGCCGACCTCGTGCCGGAGCGCATCCGCCGGCTGATCTACTGGAATGCCTTCGTCCCCAACAACGGCGAGTCGCTCAACGACATGGTGCCGCCGCACTATCTCGGCCTGTTCGAGGCGATTGCCGCCGAGCGCGGTGACGGCTCCGTGGTGCTGCCATTCCCGATCTGGCGCGAGGCATTCATCAACGATGCCGATCTCGAACTGGCCCGGAAGGCCTACGATATCCTCAATCCGCATCCGCTCAAGACGTTCAGCGACAAGGTCGCGCTGAAGACCAACCCGGCCGAGATGCAACTGGCGAAGTCCTACATCAACTGCACCGAGGATACTGCGCTGCCGCACGGCTATCCCTGGCATCCGCGGTTGTCGGAGAAGCTCGGGCTGTTCCGCCTGCTTCAGGTGCCGGGCAGCCATGAATTGTGCTTCTCCGATCCGGCCCGGCTGGCGCGAGCGATCATGGAAGCAGGACGGGACTGACGCGCGTCCGTCAAAAGCGAGACGACCTTCGGCAACTGCTCGCGCCGCCGGCTCCGGCGGCACGGCCCTTGCTTGGTCGCAAACGAATTCAGATCGGTGGAAGCAACCCTGCTTGTCACGTGTGGCTCCCCGCCATACGCTGCCCTATCGGCAGCCGCCATCTGGTTTCGTTTGCGTCAGGTCAGGAGAACAGCGAATGGTTCACGTCTCGCGCCGGAAACTGCTTCAGCTTGCGGCTGTTGCGCCATCGGCACTTCCCGTTGCATGGACGTCGCTTGCATCTGCCGCGGGCGGAAAGAAGGTCCTGACTGCGGTAATGCAATCGGACCTTCGCGTCACCGATCCCGGCTTTACGACGGCCATCATCACCCGCGACCATGGCTACATGGTCTACGATACGCTACTCGGCATCGACTCCAGCTTCAAGGTGCGGCCGCAGATGGCCGACTGGACGATCTCCGCGGACAAGCTGACCTACACATTCACGTTGCGCGACGGCCTGAAATGGCACGACGGAGCGCCGGTGACGGCAGAGGACTGCGTCGCCTCGCTGAAACGCTGGGGCGTGAGCGTCGACGGCATGGCGCGCAAGCTGATGGACTTCACGGCAGGCATCGAGGCTCCCGACGCCAAAACGATCGTCCTCAAGCTGAAGGAGCCCTATGGCCTCGTGCTGGAGACGATCGCCAAGCCATCGTCGATCTGCGCCTTCATGATGCCCAAGCGACTTGCGGAGACCCCGATCAGCAAACAGATTCCGGAGCAGATCGGCTCCGGCCCGTTCAGGTTCGTGGCTGCCGAATTCCAGCCCGGCGTGAAAGCCGTTTACGAAAAGAACACCGACTACGTGCCGCGCAAGGAGCCGGCCGAATGGACATCGGGCGGCAAGGTGGTGAAGGTCGACCGTGTCGAGTGGCTGACGATGCCGGACGCCCAGACCGCGCTCAACGCGCTGCAATCCGGCGATGTCGATTTCGTTGAAACGCCGCCGTTCGACCTGCTGCCTGTGCTCGAGTCCAACCCGGACATCAACATCGCAATCCTGAACAAATTCGGCTTCCAATCATTCGGCCGGATGAACTTCCTGCATCCGCCGTTCGACAATGTGAAGATCCGCCGCGCCGCGATGCTCGCCATCAACCAGAAGGACGTGCTCGATGCGCAGATCGGCAACCCCAAATACTACAAGCTCTGCGGCGCATTCTTCATTTGTGACACCCCGTTCGCCAGCGACGAGGGCGGCGAGAGCCTGATCAAGGGCAACGGCATGGCGGAAGCCAAGAAGGCCTTGGCCGAGTCCGGCTACGACGGCACGCCCGTCGTGATCCTGGCGCCGGGCGATCAGATCCTGCTGAAAGCCCAGCCGATCGTGGTCGCACAGCTCCTGCGCGAGGCCGGCTTCAAGGTCGATCTTCAGGCGATGGACTGGCAGACCGTGGTCACCCGCAGGGCCAACCAGAAGCCGCCGAAGGAAGGCGGCTGGAACATGTTCTTCACCTACCAGGGCGCCGCCGACTCGATGAACCCGCTCGTCAATGGCGCGATGGTCGGCAAGGGCAAGGAGGGTGGCTGGTTCGGCTGGTCCGAGGATCCCAAGCTCGAGCAACTGCGCGACGCCTTTGCCCGCGCCACCTCGCCGGAAGAGCAGAAGAAGATCGCGCTCGAGGTGCAGAAGGAGGCCTACGATCAGGTGATCTACGTCCCGCTCGGCCAATTCCAGGCGCCGAGCGCATGGCGCAAATCGCTCACCGGCGTGATCGACGGCCCGGCTACGCCGATGTTCTGGAATGTGGACAAGAATGAATGAGCTTCGCTCCTCGCCACGCTCTTGCGGGGAGAGGCGAAAATCTCACCCTACTTCGGATGCCACCAACGGCCGCCGATGACGACGCCCTCGGACACGATTTTCTGGCTACCCGTCAGGTGCTCGTCGACAACGTCGACATAATCGAACTGCCCTTCGCGAACCGTGATCAGCGTGGCGTCGCCGACGCTGCCTACCTTGAGGCTGCCGAGCTCGGGGCGGCGCAGCGCCATCGCGGCGTTGACGGTCGAGGCAGCGACCACGTCGGACAGCGACATCCCCATGCACAAGAATTTCGACATGGTCGTCACCTGATCGAAGGCCGGACCGTCGATGCAGAGCAAATGAATGTCGGAGGAGATGGTGTCCGGATAGAAACCGTTCGCCAGCATCGCGCGGGCGGTCTTGAAGGCGAACGAACCCTTGCCGTGGCCGATGTCAAAGATCACACCGCGCTCGCGCGCCTCCAGCACCACCTTCTTGACCGTGCCTTGCGCGGTCGCCGGCGTATTCGGGAACGGCCGGAAGGCATGGGTGAGCACGTCGCCCGGGCGCAGCCGCGCGAGCACCTCTTCATAGCTCGGCGGCGGATGGTCGATATGCGCCATCAGGGGCATGCCGACCTCTTCGGCCACTTCGAGCGCGATGTCGAGCGGCACGATCCCCGAAGTACCCGAGGCGTGCAGGCCGACGCGCACCTTGATCCCGACGATGAGGTCGCGATTGGCATCCGCCACCTTGGCGGCATCGATCGGGTTCATCAGCCGCAGCTCCTCGCTCTCGCCGACCATCACCTTGTGCGAGAAGCCGAAGATGCCGGCATGCGAGACGTGCAAATAGGCGAGGATGCGGACCTGGCTCGGCTCGATCACATGCTTGCGAAAGCCGGCAAAATTGCCGGGGCCGGCGCTGCCGGTGTCGATCGCGGTGGTGACGCCGGAGAGACGGCAAAACTCCTCGGCATCGATGCCGAGTGAGGTGCCGCCCCAATAGACATGGGTGTGCAAATCGATCAGGCCGGGAGTTACGATGTAGCGAGAAACGTCGCGCACATCGGTGCCCGGATCCGCCTTGAGCCCGCTGCCGATCGCCGCGACCTTGCCGCCCGAAAACGCGACATCCGTCACCGCGTCGAGCTTCTGCGAGGGGTCAACGACCCGTCCGCCGCGCAGGATCAAGTCAAAAGGCATCGTCATCTCCGGGTGGGTCAATGAGGCATGGCGACCCGCGGGCGCGGGCCAGGGCGCAAGGGCTGCTCCGCTCGCTGTAGCAATTTTTGCGCCGGTGACGCAAACCGCATCGCAGTGCGAATTCCAGGCGATCAAACGTGTCGATCGAGCGATGAAGCCGAAAAGACGCGCCTTACCTCTGAACGACTGCGGGCTGGACAAAGTGAGAGTGGCGATCCCGGGATGACTCGAACATCCGACCTACGGTTTAGGAAACCGCCGCTCTATCCGGCTGAGCTACGGGACCGCATTGATATTGCTCACGGAATTTTGGGAGCGATTTGATTTTGCTCCGAATTTGCTCCGCTGCGCAAGCCACTAATAGCCGAAAGGGGAGCTACAGTTCAAGCGAACGTGAGCTATCCTGCCACGCATTTCGGCGGTTTACTGCGCGCGATGGCGAAACCGATAGTTGAAGGTCGGGGCATGTAGCTATCGGCTTCTTGACCGCCAGACACAGGCTGCTCGTTGCAGCGAGATTTAGATTGAGTGCGGAAGGTTGTTTGCTGCGGAGACCTTATTGGGAGGCTGGTTATGACGGGTCGATCGTTTGTTATCGTGCAAATTTCCGACCTTCACCTCGATGGGAAGGGCAAATACTCAGGCGCCATCGACGTTCTAGCCTCCAGCATACAAGACAAGATGCGGGCATTTGCAGATGCGCCTGACCGCATCCTGCTAATCACAGGCGACTTGGTGGATAGCCCTTCGTCGAATGCCTTCAAAGAGGCGAAGAGCGCGATCGAAAAATTCAAAGCAACCGGGGCATTCACCGACATTCGAGCAATCGCTGGCAACCATGATGTGAAGATGAACGGCATCGTGTTCAAGAACGACGAAATATATCAAGAGCTGTCTCTACCTCGTCATTCGGAGAATCACTACTATCCAAACTCGGGGCTTGATCTAGTCCTTCTTGACTCGAATGCGGCGAGCTTGGCTGCGATGGGTGGGATTGAGCAAGCTACATATAACGCAATAGTCGCAAATTCGCTCAATCTTGCACTTGGCCTGAAAGTGGCTACCCCACAAAGGGTGAGCCAAGAGCTTGCGGTGATGCGCGTCTTAGCTCTTCACCACCATCCCTTGCCGCAGGCGGCTGGAGAAGGGAAGACGGTCCTCGGAATACCCGACGAGCCACTCATGTACCTCATGAGTCCCGCCACTTTTTTATCGGCAGCAATTTCAGTTCAATCCACCCTCATTCTTCACGGGCATCGGCACGTTCAAGGTCTCACCCGCTATTCAATCCCGCGTCATCTCTATGCGAGAGCCGAAGAAGACGAAGACTTCTGGCAAGACCTTTACGTCCTCTCGTGTCCTTCCTCGACCGGGCACGGTGGCGATGACGCCGGCTTCAACATAGTTCACTTCGATTCAACATTCAGCAATCGCCGAGTTCGGTATAATCTGGAGATCCTCAGGTTTAATCGCGCCAAAAATGCCGGCACGTTTAACGTAGTAGACATCGGTCTGCCAAACGGCACGATCAGGTTGCCAGTCGGGCGCGATATTTACCGTGACCCGGCGTTCCAAGTCGCGGTCGAAATGTCTGCCAAGGCGGAGATGAAGAGGGCTGAGGCGATAAACTTCGCACGGAAGCTGCTTGTTCGTCGGGCCTTTTATGGCAGCACGGAGTCCAGCTGGGCGCACGGCCTCTATACTTTCCTAGTAACGTATCACGTTTGGGAAGACCTCCTGAATAAGTTCACAAACGCAGGGCTCGCGCGTGACCTAGAGGCCCTTCAAAAGATAAGAATGCGCCTTCAGGAGCTGATCTCTATCTCCAGTGAAGTGTTGGGAATAACGGGTCCTGAGCTCGACAACTTGCGTTTCAAACCGCTCATAAATCACGATCGCATTATGGATGACCTTCCCCAAAATCCGGCACCGGGTCTTGATGTGACCGCCGCGCAGAAAAGCCGCCGCGCCGCCATTCAAGCGATAAATGCGAAGATGCGTGATCTCGGCGTGGAGCTCGATCTGGGATCCAAGGCACCGGAAAATATGCACATCTGATGATATTTGTAGCAAATTCCTCAGGCGCCAAGAATTTAGCTACGATCGCGCATGCTGTTGCGGGCTTACAACAGGACATTCAAAAAACTATCCAAGCCAACTTTTACGTGTTGCGCGCTTAGGTCGAAAGGCGCTCGATAACAACCGCCCATTTTGGGTTGATTTTGAAGTTGGTTGGAAGCAAGGGGCCTTTAGCGCCTCGCGGAGGCCTACACACGTAGATTTTTATCCCGGGGGAAGCAGCATGTTGAGGCCCGGAATCAATTTGATTGCACTAGCCGCCAGTTGCGTGCTCGCGGGTTGTGGGTTGCGGGTCCCGGAGATCCGAGACTTTCCGAACGGCGGGTCGTATGCCTCCAACAATGCCTTGGTGCAGGCAATCGTTCGGAGCGTTCATTGCGAACTTGAGGATGCAGTCACCAAGGTTCTCAATGCGAGAGCAAGTTCGTTTGATGCTCTCTTCTTGCGCAAGTGGGGCGCCCAAGTCGCTCTCACTATCCAACTCGAAGAGAAGTCGACGGCCAATCCAACCGCTCTCTGGTTGCCCCCGTCGCCACCTTCTTCAATATTCACTTTGAGCGGCGCATTTAACGGATCAGCAGATGCAACTCGCGTCGATAAAGTGAATTTCTATTACAAAGTGAGCGAACTCTATTTGGGCCCAAACGGAAAATGCGAGCGTGACACCACGGCACCAATCGATTCATTGCTGATCCAGAGCGACCTGAAATTGGCAGAATGGCTCGATGCGATGGTCAACGGTGTTGCGACCGGGCAAATCACAAGCGTCGGCAAGCAGAACGTTCTTTCGCATCAAGTAACTTTCGAAATCGACACTAGCGGGAGCATTACTCCCGCATGGAAACTTGTGAGAGCGACGTTCAATCAAAGCGGCAATTTGCTGTCGGCTTTGCGGAATCGCAAGCATGACCTCGTCGTCACCTTCGCGCCGCTCGACACAACACAGAGCGGAAATTTCTTAATCCCGATCGGTGAAAGCACGCATATTGCTTCGCAGCTAACCAGCGGCATTACGACTGGCTTCAAAAGCGCACTAGGACAATAGGATCAATCCCCTCTTCCAGAAGGAAAATTTTGAACGGAGGACAATGATGGCCAAGAAGGTGAAAAAGCGCGGTGCAAAGAAGGCAAAAAAGGCAAGTGCGAGGACCTCTCTGTCGGGGCCAGGAATGAATGCTGTAATTGACCGAGTTGCGGGTTGCAATAAACCGCCGATCAAATGGCTAAAGCAGGCTGATGGGTCGTGGCTAGAATGCTTCCTTCGATCGGACTGCACGTACGGCAATTGCCATGAAGTGAGCCCTAATGATGTGCCATCCGAAATCCGCAATGCTTGAATCCGTACGGCCGGCGTGAGATCATCTCCGAGAAAGTACTCATCTTCAACGATGAGCACACAGGAGAGCCCTGAAAGAATCATTGGGGCGGGTCATCTGACCACGTTCCAATGTATTTTGTACGCGGACCGTAAAAGAGCATTCCGCGAAGTCGCGTTGCTTCTCTCGGCAGTGAAAAGCCAGAGTGCATCCGGAAGTCGCTGACTTTAAAGCCTGTTAGTCTGGCCGTCTTCCAGATTTCGATACCTCGTTGGTTAAATTGTTGCGTTCTTAATTACAAATAGTTCGTGATTTGCTCGGCGCGTCCAATTCGTAATTTCCGTCAGCGCCGTTGATGTTGCAGTGCCCAGTTTAATTCTTGCAATTCATCGGACACGAGGTCGCAAATCGCCAGCGTTGCGATGCGCCGAAAGGGCGGCAAGGCGGCGGTCTCAATCATGCTCCTCGAGCTGGGCCGCCGTCCCGTGAACCGGGCAATTCGCGTCAGGGGCGACCAGCATCCCGGACGGCTCCAGCTCATCCGTCTTGGAGTCATGGGCGATCACGGCGCAGGTGCAGCCGAGCGCGATCGCGTCGGCCGTTCCGGGTTTCGGTAACGCGCCATCCGGCATTGTAGGCATTCGCATCAAGACCTCCCGCCTGTTGGATGTTCCGTTTCTCCCGCAAGGCGAAACATTGACCATCGTCAATCGTTTCATCCCCGCTCTAACAGATTTAGTCCATCGGGAGCGCCACCATGATCGAGAGCATCAGTGCCATTACCCTCGCCACCCATGACATGGCACGTGCCGTCGGCTTTTACCGTTCGTTGGGCTTCGACGTCCTGCACGGCGGCGAAGCCCAGGCGTTCACGAGCTTCCGCGCCGGCCCCGGCTATCTCAACCTGATCGCCCAGCCCGAGGACAAGCGCTGGTCCTGGTGGGGCCGCGTCATCTTCTACGTCGCCGACGTCGATGCCATCCACCAGCGCGCGCTCGCCGCCGGATGGCAGCCGTCAACCGCGCCACGAGACGCCGAATGGGGCGAGCGCTACTTCCATCTCACCGACCCCGATGGCCACGAACTCAGCTTTGCGCGGCCCTCGTCCTGACCCGATAAGTCACGCCCGCTGACGTTCCCCAATGGGCAGGTGGCGGCATGTCAGCCGCTGTGGCAAGCTCGGCCGCGGTTTCCTCATGCGAGACTTGTATTGGGTTCTAACCAGGGAGGACGACCATGGTGGCCTATGTCGTGCTGGGAAACTTTACTGATCAGGGAATCCGGAACGTCAAGGATTCGCCGAAGCGGGCCGACGCATTCAAGGAAATGGCGAAGACATTCGGCGTGACCGTGAAGGAGCTGGTCTGGACGCAAGGGCGATATGACTTTGTGACCCTTCTCGAGGCTCCAGATGAGGCGGCGGCGATGTCGCTCAGCGTCAGTGTTGGCGCACTCGGCAATGTCCGCACGGAGACTCTACGCGCGTTTTCGGGCGCGGAAATGACCAAGATCGTCGGCAAGATCGCCTGACATCAGGTCCGTCGTGGGCGACACCTGACCGGGGACGACGAGCCCGGAGAGGCGACCTCATTGTCCGCAGGCGGCATGTGCCCGCGGCTTACCGATCCGCGGTGCAGTTCAACGTTCTATTTTACTGCAGACAGACGCACGGCGGCCAAGAGGCGGTCTTTGAACTCACCCTTCAAGGTAACGTGCACGCTGGACCATTTTCGACTCTTGAACTCGCAGCCGCCTCGTGGGCAATATTCCTTATCTCGATAGTCTCCGCTAACGACGCCAAACAGGGTCATTCGATGACCCAACAGACGAAACAGGGCGCTGCCTGATGCCCCAACTGTGAACTCGCAGTTCGTTTCAAACGTCCACCAATCCCTTACGTCGCGTATTTGGCACTCCTGTATCGTCTTGTTGAACGGCCCGTACTTGTCCGTCTTTCCTGTGGCTTCGATGTCATAACCGACAACCGCCAGGACACGCTCCAGCTCCATGAGAATTTCAGGCTGCTCATAGATTTCGTAAGGCCTCACTTCCGCGGGAAATTCGAGTTTTGCGACCGCCCAATCGCCGCTGACCGCTCTTGGTGCACTATCGAGGCATGTGCCCATCCATAGGGCTTCCGACAACGGAACAGTCCGCCTTTCCGCTCCCAAATAGTACTCGAATATACACTTGTCGGGCGGCGTTCGAAGCTTGCAATCGTCCCGAAACGCGTGAGCCGCCGTCGTGATCACGTCGCGCGCTCCGGTCACTTGGGCGCTGCTAGCTCCACCTGGGCATCGTAAGACTCCACTTGCCGCAAAACGGTCTCCGACCTCGTCTAAGGAGAAACCGTTGGCTTCTGCGTACGCCTCTTCCGTCATTCGCCGGCCTCCATCGGCCGAGGCAACGGTGACTAGCGTCTGCATGAGATGATTGTTGATGGCCTCATGGCCATTGTAAATGGAAGTTGACGCGCGGTCGGGACCAAGACGCCGGATCTCCAACGACCCAACCTCGTCGTTTCCAGAGACAAGCAGAAGGAAGACGCCAGGCAGGATGAATGCGCAATTCCTCATAATCACTTGAAGTAACCTCAGCATGAATGAACATCAGAAAGCTTTGACCGAAACAGGGGATTATGAAATCGCTTTCGAAACCAATAACGACCGGCTCGGTTTTTGCAATCCACAGCGACGATAGAGTTTTAGCCTACCGCGCCCGGTAGCCAGCCGAGATCGTCCGATATCACGGATGAGGCCAACCAGCTTTCAACGGCCCCAGAATATATGATTGGCGCAATAAACCTGCGGGAGTATACAGGACGCGGAACGCGCGAATGGTGAGTTGTCATGTTCTTGACCGACTTGCTTCCGACGCTCTTTGACGGCTTCGTTCTGCGCCTGACGCGTCGCCCCCTTCTGCCGATCGAGCGCGACGCCGTCCTCACGGCGCTTGTGAATTGCGTTGGCGAGTCCGTCATGCGCCGGGTACGGTCTGGATCGGAGCTGAACGCCTCCGGCGAGATCACTCAAATAAGCACGGCAGACCATTTCAGCGATGATTGGACCTCGAGAATGGAGATCGTTGAAGCGATCGAAAGGTCGAGTGGGCTCGGTCGCGAGTTATCCGAACTCGCTCTTTTCTTGATCGAAACCAGCCTGGACAAGCGCCTTGGGTCTGACGGGGACTCGATCGTGGAAATCGGTATGGTGCACATCGCTGAACCGCGGCCTCCGACTCCAGAGGTCGATATTGTCCAGCGGCTCCTGTCTGAATTGTCCAGCGTGACTGCGTCGCAGCTCGATCATTTCAGGCTTGCTTTGCCGGGATGGAGTGCTGCGCGAGAACGTACCCAACGACAGCTCGAAACGTTGCAGATCGTCGCAAGCTTCCGTGCTCCGTTGTCCTACAGCATCGTGCTGTCGGACGGACTTGCGTATAAGAAGAAGGTCATTTCTCGAGTGGACGTCGTGTTGGAACCACCACCGGAGAGCAGCGCCAGACTTCGTCCCGCTTAGCATTTGATCAGAGATTTGGGGCCGTAGGAATGACCATCGGCAGAATCGTTCAGCTTTCTGATTTCCATTTTGTCAGCCGTCTGACGCAGGAAAAAAGAGCATTTTACGAGAAAGGTCGCGCGAAATGCCATTCCTTTAGCCGCCTGGTCACGTTGGCGCGGCAGCTGGATCGACTGCAGCGCCTGGACGGCCGGCTTGACATCTTCCTGTGCACCGGAGACCTCTCGACCGACGGATCAGCCGGATCATTTGCCACTTGCCTGTCCTATATCGAGGACGCCGAGGTTGGTGCGGGGGCACCGAGGCAGGTCTACACGCTCGGACTGAATGCCGATGTGCAGCGGCGTCTTCTCCTGCCCGGCAACCACGATCGCTGGACTCGCAGCTGGGCAGGTTTTCAAGAACAGGGTGCCGCCTTTGAAAGAGCCTTTGGGCTTCCGTCCAACTACCCCTATGTGGTCGGCCTTCGCAGGCCAGGCACTGCGAACGAGCCGGACGAGCCGGCTGTTCTTTTCTTCGTCTTTGACTCGACGCCCGGAGCCTTTGCCCGATTCTGGTGGTGGAACCGGCTAGCGCGCGGCCGGGTCGAGCACGGCACGCTGGATGCGTTCATGAACCAAGCACGCGCGATCGAGGCCAGCGGCGTTGTTCGCAGCCTCGGCGGCGAGGAGTTGCACGTCCGCTATTCCAATTGCGTGAGGGTCGCGCTTCTGCATCATCACCCTTTCGACCGCCATCGTACCACGCTGATGGAGAACGCTGCCGAATTCAAAGAGTACTGTATCAAGGCCGGCATCCATATCGTGCTGTTCGGCCACGAGCACAAGGAGTTCCGGGCCCACGACTTCGGAGCGTCCGAGTTGGCACCGGACGCCAATCATCAGGTCATCTTCTTCTGCTGCCCGAGCGCATCCGAATATGCGTCGGAGCAAGGCTTCTACGAATTCGCGTTTGACGGCAATGGGTTCGATTTCACCTTCCACAAATGGCTGAACAGACAATTCGAACTTGGCGGTCTCGACGAAAACCGCTTCCTACGGAACGCTCCGCAGCGCTACCACTTCAGCCGTCCCCTCCAATGACGATGGCGCAGCGATCACCGGCGCGGACACCCGAACCTCGTACAGTCAACGATCTGCCGTGCAGCCCGGCAGATCGAACAATGCCGCGAGGCCGCACTTCGAGGTCAGCATCTTGTCGCCGTCATGGCCGACGCCCGCAACGTCGAACAGCTTGTGATTGGGCGTGCCGTGGTCGCGCCTGGCCATCGCGTCCGCATAGGCGTGGCCGCGGGCATAGCGATAGGGTCCTTGCGCGCGCGCCATGCAGCTCTTGTCCAGCGCCGGATGCTCGGGGTTGGTATCGAGCGTGCCGAGCAGATAAATCACCTCGCGCTCAACATAGCGCTGCTCGAGCGCGGCGGGCGTGGCGTCGCCGAGATAAGGCGGTCGTCCTTCCATGCCGTATTTCCAATTGTCGTAGCCGGCGCAGGAGGCGGCGATCGACGGATCGGGCCGCTCGCTGCTGAAATATGCATAGGATGACGGATTGGCGACGACGTAGCGCACCTCGATGTGCTGGCGCGACAGCGTCGCCTCGGCCCTGCCCGCGATCGCATAACGCTGCGCGACCTGGCCGCCGCCGGAATGACCGGCCACCACGACCTGCCTGAGATTCGGGAAGATGCGCCGATCGCCGAGCCTAGCGAGGATCGCATCGAGCGCCTCGAACGAGGAGGCCGGGTTCGGCGCGAGCGCGGCCTCGCCGCCCTCCCATCCTTCCAGCGACCAGCGCAGCGTCTCGTCGGGCAGCTTGTACGCATCGACATCGATCTGCGCCAGAAACTGTGGAACGATCATGATGGTGGCCCGGCCCTCGTCGCCGGCCGCCGCCTGCGCCGTCCGCGCCGACTTGTAATAGACATCGGCATTGCGCAAGCGCCCGTGCAGCACGATGACGGCGCGGGTGATCGACGGCAGGGGCAGCATCCAATCGCTGGAGAGATAAAGTGGCAGGACGCCCTGATCGCCAACCGCAAGGCGGGCATCGGCGACCGTCTTCACCGGCGCGCGGTTGGGCGCGTCCTCATCGGCGGCATTCGCGTGATACGACAACAGCGCCAACGCGACGGTTGCAATGAATGTCCGCCATCCCATCGCCAAAAATCCTCTCCACGCGAAGGCTTGACTTGAAGCCTCCTGCAATTCTAAGCGCATCACGTGCCATGCCGCTGTGCCCGACCGGCCACGTCAAGCAAAAAATGTCAGCAATGCAGCCATGAAAATGTCGGGTTCCACGGGTGACAAGTCGCTGGAAACAGGCGAAAATTCGATTGATTCAATTGACCTCCACAAAGATTGCATCCGTTGAGTGTCGTTCGTGATCGCTTCGCGTAGCGCGAGATTGTTGCTTGGCTTGATTGCGGGGCTCGCCCTGCTGATGCCCGCGCATGCCCACGCGCAATGGTGGAAGCGTGCGCCGGGCGATTTCGAGGAATGCGCCGATCGGGCCGAGAAATACGCAACCAAGCAGGAGAAGACGGCTGCGCTTGCCGAATGCAACGCCAAATTCGCCGGCCGCCGCAAGGCAGGAGGCGGATACACCTACTACGACTTCCTCCAGGATCGCAGCTTTGATATCGCCGGTCCCAATCCGACGCCGGAGGAACAGAAGAAGATCGACGAATCCTACGCCACCTATCTCGCCAATCAGCGCCGCGCCAATCTGGCTGCCGAAGCCGCCGCCAAACAGCAACAGCAGCAGCAACAGCAACAGCAGGAGCAAGTCCAGCAGGTCGCATTGCGCACCGAACCCGCGCGCGTGCCGGTTCCGGTCGAGCGGCCGAAGCAGCTGCGGCCGAAAGCATGCACCAAGGGCTTGTTCTCCTGCGAATGGCCGCGGCTGTCGGAAAGCTTGAACGAACTGAAGAAACTGTTCAGCCCGACGCCAAGCAAGCCGAAGAAGGGCTGACTGCCGCGTCTCCGCGCCGATGCCGTAGGGGGAAAGGCGCGCACTTCGCGCGCCGTGCCCACCATTCTTTCCAGGATTGCGCCAGAAGCGGTGGGCACGCTTCCATCCTCGCCCTTCGAGCAAGGATGGCTGCTTTGCCCACCCTACGACGCCATCAGTTCGTATGCTTCTTCCTTGAATGCTTGTGCGCGGTCGTCTGCCGACCGGCCGGCGCAACCGTCGTCGCCGTACCGCCAATCGCCGACCGGCTTTCCTGCAACCGCCTGTCATAGCCGGGCGACGGTGTGACGGTGGGTGGACGGGCTTGTGCAAGCGTGGATACACCGCAGAGCATCGCAGCTGCAATCGCCATCGTCGGAACAGGCTTCATCGGCACTCTCCGGTCGGCCCAATGCTCACGCACCGCCCCGGATCTGCTGCGGCGTCAGGCGCGGCGGGCCTTGCCCTGCGCTTTCTGCCTCCCTGATCAGCGCAGCAATGCGGCGGCACAGCGGCACGTCCACCCGATGCTGGTCCGCCAGCGCGATGATCGCCCCTTGCAGATAGTCGATCTCGGTCTTGCGGCCCTGCTTCAGGTCCTGCCACATCGAGGAGCGTGCCTCTGGGTCGATCTTCATGGTTCGCCCGAGGATCACGTTGAAGATCATGTCGGGCAGTCGCAGCAGCGTCGGCGTCCAGCGCGGCGGAATCGGCGTCGCCGACACCGGGTTGATCCCCGCCGCCGTCATCGCCGCGAGCCCCTCGGCCATCTGGTCCGCAAACAATCTTCGCCAATCCCGGCTCGCAAGCTGCGCGGCAAGCGGCATGTCGGACAACGCGCTCAGCGCGTTGTTCAGATTGATGATCAGCTTGCCCCACTGCACGCCGGCGATATCGGGGCTCGCGCGCATCGCAAGGCCCGGCACCGACAACCTCGCAGCCGTATCGGCCTCATCCTTCTCGACATGAATGTCGCCAGAGGTCGAACGGTGGAAGCGTCCCTCGCCCATTGCGATCACGTTGAACGGCACCATGCCCGCGAGCACGCGCCGCCCCGGCAGTCTATGGCGCAAGATTCCCACATTGCCGACGCCGTTCTGCAAGGAAACGATGACGGCATCCTCCGATGCGTGCCGGGCGATCAGCTCGGCGACTTCGGCCGTGTCGGCACTCTTCACCGTCACCAGAACCACGCCAACACTGTGAAAAATCGATGCATCTTCCGACAGCGCGAGCTGTCCTGCCGAGAGCCGCCGCTCAGCGCCGTCGAAATCGGTCAGGCGCAGGCCGAACCGTTCGATTTCGGTCTTCACCCGCGGCCGCACCAGGAGCGCGACGCGGCGGCCGGCGGCAGCGAGCATGCCGCCGACGAAGCAGCCGATGGCCCCCGCGCCTGCAACGGCGATCGGTCGATCCGTCACCACTTACTCTCTGCTCCCCAAACAGCTTGCCGCTTTCGACAGCGGCGTTGACCGTACTTGCGCTTGACCGGACCTTCGATAGCAAAGGCCGCACCGCTTGCCCATCGTCCCCTGCGGTTGCGGTGCGACCGCCTTGTAACCGTCATGAGAGCCTCATATGTTTTCGCCCCGGGGCATGTTCAGCGGGAGAGCACCATGGGTCTACTCGACGTCCTCAACGGCATGCAGAACGGCCCGCGTGGCCCCAGCACGCCGAGCTCGCAAGAATCGTCCTCCGGCGGCATGTCGCCGATGAGCATGGCAATCCTTGGTCTGTTGGCGTGGAAAGCGTTCAAGCATTTCACCGCTGGCCAACCCGAGGCCGCGCCGCGATCGTCACCGTTGCCCCCGCCCACGCAGGCGAATGCGGGCGGCGGAGCGCTTCCGGGCGGCGCACCCGGCGGCGGGGGGCTCAGCGATGTGCTCAAGGGCGGCCTCGGCGGCCTGCTCGCGGGCGGTGCCGCCGGGAGCGTGCTCAGCGGCGGGCTCGGCGACCTCCTCAACCAGCTCCAGCAAGGCGGCCATGGCGAAACGGCGAATTCATGGGTCGGCAAGGGTGAGAACAAGCCGATCGCACCGGGCGATCTCGCCAATGCGCTCGGCGCCGACCAGATCCAGAGTCTGTCGGCCCAGAGCGGCCTGTCGCGCGACGAGCTCCTGTCCGGTCTCAGCCAGTATCTGCCGAAGGTAGTCGATCACCTGACGCCCGACGGACGGCTGCCGACCGAGAACGAGCTGTCGGACAGGATCTGATCGAGCTCCGATTTCAGTCGTATCAAAGCTGGGAGTTGCGAACATGGGCGGGATTATCTGGGTCATCATCGTCGGTTTCATCGCCGGCCTCATCGCGCGCTGGCTGATGCCGGGACCGAAAAATCCGCAGGGCTTTATCCTCACCACCGTTCTCGGCATCGTCGGCGCGTTTCTCGCAACGTTTGTCGGCCAGGCCATCGGCCATTACAGCCTGGACCAGGGTGCCGGCTTCATCACCGCCACGATCGGCGCGGTGGTGGTGCTGTTCATCTGGCACCGCCTGGTGGCGAGCGGCGTGATCAAGGGGTAACGGCGTAAGCCGTCGCGAGCGGAAACAACGGGCCCTCGCTACTCCGGTCGTCATGCCCCGGCTTGACCGGGGCATCGAGTACGGCGCGGCTTCTCCGCATGCGATTGACGTCTCTGGAACACTGGATCACCCGCGGGTGATGACAGCGAGGAATTTGCGCCGGCCATAAACGCGCAATGACATCCCTCACGAAATCAAATGCGCCCCGGCATCCATGCGCACGATCTCGCCGGTCATATTGCTGGAGGCCGGCGTCGCGAGGAAGCAGACGAGCTGCGCGATGTCGTCCGCGCTTGAGGCGACCTTGAGCGGGACCTTCGCGACCACGTTGTCGCGCACCTGCTTGGCTGCATCCTCGCCACGGCCCTTGGTGAACCAGGGCGTGTCGATATAGCCGGGGCAAACCGTGTTGACGCGGATGAGCGGCGCAAGCGCGCGCGCCAGCGAGAGCGTGATGGTATTGAGCGCGCCCTTGCTCGCGGCATAGGCGATCGAGGAGCCGACGCCGCTGATGCCGGCAACCGAGGAGACGTTCACCACCGTTGACGCCCGCCCCGAGGCGTTCGCGCCAGCCTCGAGCAGCTTACGCGCCGCGCGCACCATCTGGAACGGACCGATGGTATTGACGCCGTAGAGCCGTTGAAAATCTTCCGCCGACAAACCATCGAGATTGGAATGAGCGACGTGCTTGGTCGTGCCAGCATTGTTGACGAGCACATCGAGCCGGCCCCAGGCCTCCGCCGCCGCGACGATCCCGCGGCAGTCCTCGTCGCGTGAGACGTCCCCCTGTGCGATCACGACCTCGGCCGCGCCTGCCTTGCGGCAGGCTTCCGCCGTCGCCTCGGCTTCCTTCTGACTCGACGAATAGTTGATGACGAGTCGCGCGCCGCCGCGCGCGAAAATTTCCGCGGTTGCAGCTCCAAGACCGGATGCGGACCCCGTCACGATTGCGCACAAGCCGTCCTTTGCCATCCGGTTATCCTCTCTTGTTCTGAATGCCAGCGTTCCTGTTTAGCGAGTTTGCGGATGGCTGCAAATCGACCAAACTCCGCAAAGCGGAATTAGTCCTTTTGCCCATGCCCGCGCCGCAGGCGGACCTGCGATCAACGCTTGTCAGGGCCGTGGCTTTTTCCGATCATCGGGCGCAAGAAGAGGCCTGCGCACCGCTCGAAAAGACGGACGCGCCAATGGCAAGACACGGGGAACGCTGTGGCGGAGAGTGACAACATCGTCGTCGAGACCGCGGAGAAAATCTTCGCCGATCTCGGCGATCCGCAAACCATCAACAACGACAAGAAGGACGCGTGGAAAGCGCCGCTGTGGCAGGCCCTGAGCGAGGCCGGACTGCCTTTGGCCTGGGTGCCGGAGGATCTTGGCGGCTCGGGCGCGAGTCTTGCCGACGGCTTTGCGCTGCTCAACGCGGCGGGACGCTTTGCAATCGCGGTTCCCCTGGCCGAAACCATGCTCGCCGGCTGGCTGCTCGCGCAGGCGAAGATCGCTTCCCCCGAGGGCGAGATGACGGTGCTGCCGGCAAGCCCGAAGGACCGCATCACCCTCAATCCCGACGGCTTGCTCTCAGGACGCGTCCGCGGCGTGCCGTTTGCAAAGACGGCAAGACATCTTGCGGTGCTGGCACACGGCGCAAGCGGCGTGTCGATCGCGCTGGTCGATGCCGGCAAGGCTAAGGTCGAAGCCGGGCTCAATGTCGGCTACGACGACAGCGATATCGTGACGCTCGACAAGGTGGCGCCGATCACCGTCAAGCTCGCGCCAAAGCACCTTGACCAGGCTACGGTGATGCTGATGGGCGGGGTGGCGCGCAGCCTCCAGATCGCCGGCGCGCTGGAATCCATGCTCGACATTTCCGTGCGCTACTCCAATGAGCGCGTCGCTTTCGAAAAGAAGATCTCCAAATTCCAGGCGGTGCAACACAACCTGGCAAGACTTGCCGGCGAATCCGCAGCAGCGCTCGCCGCTGCGACCTCCGCCGCCGATGCCATCGCGAGCGCGACAGCCTTCAACGATGAGATCTATCTCGAAGCCGCTTCCGCAAAAATCCGCTGCGCGGAAGCTGCCGAGAAGGGCGGCGCCATCGCGCATCAGGTGCACGGCGCGATCGGCTTCACCATCGAGCACATCCTGCATCGCTACTCGCTGCGGGCGCTGGCCTGGCGCGACGATTTCGGCTCGGAGAGCTATTGGGCCGTCGAGCTCGGCAAGCTCGTTGCAAACCGTGGCGCCGATGAATTGTGGCCGCTGGTGGCGTCACGCTGAGTTGAGGGAACGAGACATATGACCGCTGCCCTCCGTTTCGATCCGATCCGCCTGCCGCCCAAATGCGAGGAACTGCGCAAGGAAGTGCGCGCTTTCCTTGCCGAAGAAATGGCCCGCGGCACATTCAACCCGTTCAAGCCGAATCGCGAGGACACCGACGTGCCGGAATTTTCCCGCCGCGTCGGCGAACGCGGCTGGATCGGCATCACCTGGCCGAAGAAATACGGCGGCCATGAGCGCTCCTTCCTCGAGCGTTACGTGGTCACGGAAGAGATGCGCGTTGCGAATGCGCCGACGCGTCGCTTCTTCGTCGCCGACCGCCAGAGCGGACCGATCCTGCTCAAATACGCGCCAGAGCACATCAAGATGGAGATCCTGCCGCGCATCTGCCGCGGCGAATTGTGCTTCGCCATCGGCATGAGCGAACCGAACTCCGGCTCCGACCTGTTCGCAGCAAAGACGCGGGCGACCAGGACGGACGGCGGCTATCTCATCAACGGCACCAAGATCTGGACTTCGTCGGCGCATATCGCGGACTACATGATCGCGATCTTCCGCACCTCGCAGCCGACCAAGGAAAACCGCCGTCACGGCCTGACGCAGTTCCTGGTCAAGATGAAGCAGCCGGGCATCAAGGTGAACCCGATCGGCCAGATCACCGGCCAGTACGAGTTCAACGAGGTCGTCTTCACCGACTATTTCATTCCGGATGATCACGTGCTGGGCGAAGTCGACGGCGCCTGGAAGCAGGCGACATCCGAGCTGGCCTACGAGCGCTCGGGTCCGGAACGCTTCCTCGAAACCTATTACGTGCTGACCGAGCTGGTGCGCGCGGTCGGCAACGATCCGGATAACCGCAGCGCCGAAGGCATCGGCCGCCTCGTTGCGCAGCTTCACACCATGCGGCGCATGTCGGTTTCCGTTGCCGGCATGTTGCAGGCCGGCAAGGAGCCGGTGGTCGAAGCCTCCATCGTCAAGGACATCGGCACCGTGTGGGAGCAGCAGCTGCCGCATCGCGTGCGCGATCTCGCCGCCTTCGTCGAGGAGACTGCGAGCAATCGCGAGACGCTGGAGCGGCAGCTCGATTTCGCCATCAAGACCGCGCCGAAACTCACCATCCAGGGCGGCACCACCGAGGTGCTCCGAGGCATCATCGCCCGTGGACTTGGTCTGCGCTAACAGTGATGAACTCGAAGCCTCGGCCACACGCTCCGGTCACCTCTCCCTATGGGAGAGGTGGTTCTTCGCTACTGAGATACTGGAGGTAAAATGAGCAGCTACAAGGATATCGGCGTCGAGAAGGTCGGGCATGTCGGCACCATCGAGATCCGCCGCCCGCCGCTCAACTTCTTCGACATCTCCCTGATCAACCAGATCGCGGACGCGCTCGACGAGTTCGATTCTGACATCGAGATCCGCGCCTCCGTGCTCTCGGCGCAGGGCAAGGCATTCTGCGCCGGCGCCAATTTCAACGACCCGGCGCGGCAGGAGCAGGAGGCGCGCGCGGCGAAAGGCGATCCGGCCGATAGCCTCGGGCCGATCAACCATCTCTACATCCAGGCCGTGCGCATCTTCCGCGCCAGGAAGCCGATCGTCGCCGCCGTGCATGGCGCAGCCATCGGTGGCGGGCTCGGGCTCGCAGTGTCGGCAGATTTTCGCGTCACCTGCCCGGAGGCGCGCTTCTCCGCGAACTTCACAAAGCTCGGCTTCCACCCGGGCTTCGGCCTGACAGTCACGCTGGCCGAGCTGATCGGCAAGAACAATGCCGAGCTGATGTTCTACACCAGCCGCCGTGTCACCGGCGAAGAGGCTTATAAATGGGGCCTCGCCAACGAGCTGGTGCCGCAGGACCAGGTGAAGGCAGCCGCTTTGAGACTCGCCGGCGAGATCGCCGAGTGCTCCCCGCTCGGCCTCGTCTCCACGCGCGCCACGATGCGCGCAGGACTGGCCGACCGTGTCATGGCCGCCACGAACCACGAGCTCGCCGAGCAGACGAGGTTGCGGGCGACGGAGGACTTCAAGGAAGGCGTGAAGGCGACCGAAGAACGGCGCGTGGCGAATTTCAGGGGACGGTGACTGCGGCGACGTTTCGTCGTATCGACGGCGTCCCCACAACTTCTCCTGTCATCGCGGCGAAGGCCGGGACGACAGCGTTGTTTGCAGCCAGCTATTTCCGCCCCACGACCAGTGCATCCACAATCGTCAGGCCTTGCCCTTCCGGATGCACCAGCACCGGATTGAGCTCGATCTCCGCAATCTCCCTAATATGCCGCGCGGCGAGGATGGAGATGTCGGCTATCAACTGCGCAAGCCCCGCGACATCCGCCTTGGCAGCGCCACGAAACCCGTTCAGCAGCGGCACCGCCTTGAGCGCGGCCAGCATCGCGTCGGCCTCATCCGCGCTCACCGGCGCCGTGCGGTAGATCACGTCGCGAAACAACTCGGTCGTGATACCACCGAGGCCCACCATCACCATCGGACCGAAAGTCTGATCCGTCATCGTACCGACGATGATCTCGACGCCCTTCTTCGCCAAGGGTGCGAGCAGCACGCCCTGAACCGCAGCATCCGGCCGATGCTTGCGCGCATTGTTCAGGAGCTGCTCGAACGCCAGAAACACCTCGCCCTTGGTCGTGATGTTCACCCGCACGCCGCCGACCTCACTCTTGTGCGGGATGTCCGGCGACTGGATCTTCATCACCAGCGGAAAGCCGACCTGCGCGATCGCCTCGTCGAGGCCGCTCTTCTCGACGACGAGCACCTCGTTTGGCAGCGCGATGCCAGCCGCACGAAGCAGAGCCTTGCTGTCGGCTTCGGACAGGGCGGGCGATTTCAAGAATGCCGAGAGATCGCGTGGCGGAAGCCGCATCTCTTCCGCAGGCCTGGGCAGATCGAACGCTGCGAAGTCCACGAGCTGCCGCAGCGCGACGCCGACATGGGTAAGGCCCGACAGCACGACGACGCCGGACTTGGCAAGCTCTCGCCGCGCGAAATCCGACGGCAGCGTGTAGGAAAAGAACACGACCGGTTTTTTCTGCGCCGCCAGCACCGGCTTCAGCTCCGCCTCCTTGAAAGGCATCCGCACCTCGCTCGACAGCGACAGCATCACCAGGATCGCGTCGACCTCGTCGGACACGCTGAGCAGATCGACGCTTCGTTGCAGGCCGCCCGAGGTCACGCCCTGGGCGGTGACATCGATCGGGTTGCGCGCCGTGCCGTATGACGGCATCAGGGTCCTGATCTCCGCCTGGATCGGCTCGGAGAGCTCCGGGACCTGCAAACCCTTGAGCGCCACCGCATCCGTGCCCCAGATGCCGGCGCCGCCGGACACGGTGACCACGGCAACCCGATCGCCCCTGGGCAGCGGATTGCTCGCCAGCACCGCGGCGATCGTGAGCGCCTCGTCGAGGTCCCCGGAGACGATGAAGCCGTACTTCGCGAACACCGCATCATAGGCCGCGGACCAGCCGGCCATGCTCGCGGTGTGCGACGCCGCCGCACGCTCGCCCGCACCGCTGCGGCCGACCTTGGTCACGACGACGGGCTTCTTCAGCTCGGCGGCACGCCGCGCTGCTGCCAAGAATTTCTCGACGTCGCGGATGCCCTCGATGAACAGCAGGATCACGTCGGTCGACGCGTCCTGCACCAGGTAGTCCAGAAACTCGCCGGCTCCGAGATCGGATTCGTTGCCGGTAGAGACGACGTAGCTTACTGCAACGCCGAGCGCCTTGGCGCGATTGTAATAGGCAAAGCCGATGCCGCCGCTTTGCGCGACGATGCCGATCCGTCGCGTGGTCGCAACCAACGGCGCCATGCCGGGCTTGACGTCGACGGCCGGACTGAACGTCGCCGCCACGTGCTGAACCTGGCTGAAAAAGCCTTCGGCGTTCGGGCCGGAGATGCGCATGCCAGTGCGCCTTGCCAGATCAGCGATTGCCTCCTGCATCGCGGCGCTGCCGCCGCCCTCCTCCGCAAAACCGGAGGAGATGATGACGGCGTTCTTCACGCCGGCGGCAGCGCATTGCTCGAGCGCGGTCAGCACTGCGCGCGCCGGAATGATGACGACGGCGAGATCGATCGGCGCGCCGATGTCCGCGATCGCCTTGTAGCAGGCGAGCCCGTCGATCTCTGCGTAGTTCGGGTTCACCGGATAGATTTGCCCGGGATACTCGTTCTTGCGCAGCATCGACAGCAGCCGCCCCGGAATCTTGTCGTGATCGCGGGAGGCGCCGATCAGCGCGATGCTTGCGGGCGCGAAGAAGCTGTCGAGCGGATGCGGCATGGGGGTATGTATCTCTCTGCTCGTGTTCAACCTATCCCCGTCATGGCCGGGCTTGTCCCGGCCATCCACGCCTCGCCTCACGCGCCAGCTTCTCGGGTCAGGAACGTGGATGCCCGGGACGAGCCCGGGCATGACGACCCAACGGGCAAATGTGCCAACTGCTCAAGCGCTGAGTCGGAACGTCACCCCACCCAACAGAAACTCATTCCCCGCCACTGCGAGCCCCTTCGCCCTTGCCGCATGAAGCACGCTTGCGACATCGGCCACCCTGAACTCCAGCGCGCTCATGATCTCAGCTCCACCCTTGACGAAGCGGAAGCTCGCGTTAGGCAGCTTCAGCTCGGTCTCGCCGCCCTCTGCCTTGCTCGGCGCGACGCCGATCAGCTTGCCCCAATGCTCGGCCAGGCCTTGCGGATCCGGGCTCTGCATCTCGACCGCCGATAGCGCCTGCGTCACGTCCTTGCGGATGAACTTTTGCCAGTCCGGCCCGGCGGGCGGATAGGGCCCCAAGACATCATCGCTGCCCTTGGTGTGGTTGAACTCGATGAAGGCGGCGCGGCAATCGCGGGGATGCAGTTGCACGCCGTGATAGGGCGGATGATCGATGACGTTCGCGGTGCGTACGCCCATTGCATTCGCGTTGCGGCCGCGCGCGTCCGGGTCGTCACAGCAGAAGATTGCCATATAGCCGCCGCGACCGCCGGTCTTGGCGATGAAGCGACCGGCTGCGGTGCCGTCCCTGGACGGCGCCACCACCTCCAGCAGGATCGTGTCGACCGGCAGCAGCGCGTTCTCCAGGCCATACTTCGCGACATTGGCGTCGCGATAGCAGACGGAAAGGCCCATGATGCCCGCGATATCTGAGATCACGGGCTCGAGCTGCGGCGCGACCAGGCAGATCTGCCGCAAGCGCATATAGGGCGCCATGGTCAGGCGCCCTTGAAGGTGGGTTTCCGCTTCTCGACAAACGCCTTTGCGGCTTCCTTGTGGTCCTCTGTATCGCCACAGCGGGTGTGATGAATGGCTTCGCCGTCGAAGCAATCCTCGAGCGGCAGGTGCTCGGCATTGTTGATGTTGCGCTTGATATAGCCGAGCGCGATCGAGGGGCCCTGCGCCAGCGACAGCGCGAGCTCGTGCGCGGTGGCGTCGATCTCGGCGTCAGGCACCACTTTCGTCACCATCCCGATCGCCTGCGCCTCCTTCGCACTCAGGACCGGCGACATCAGATAGAGCTCGCGCGCCCGTGCGCTGCCGATGAGTTGGGTAAGGAAATAGGTGCCGCCATAATCGCCGGAAAAGCCGACCTTTGCGAAGGCGGTGGTGATCTTGCAGGACTCGCTGGCGATGCGCAGATCGCAGGACAGCGCCATTGAGAGACCCGCACCGGCCGCGGCGCCATCGAGCTGCGCCACCACGGGCTTGGGCATCTGGTGCAGGATGCGCGAGACCTCCATGCCGCGGCGCAGGTTCGCGAGCTTGGTCTCGAAAGGCAGCGGCGCGCGCCCCTCGGCCATCGACTTGACGTCGCCGCCGACGCAGAAGCTGCCGCCTGCGCCCTTGAACAGCACCGCGCGCACATCCGGATCATCGGCCGCGCGCCGCGCCGCCTCCACCAGCCCGCTCACCATGTCGGGGTTGAGCGCATTCTTGCGCTCGGGACGGTTCATGGTGATGGTGAGCAGCCCGCCTTCGAGCTTTTGCAGGACCATGTCGTTGCTCATGGATGTTTGCCTTTCTTCTATGGCACCACTCTCTCACATCGTCGTTCCGGGGCGCGCCACTTGGCGCGAGCCCGGGATGACGATCTGTTGTTGGACTCGCTCCTCGCAATGAGTGCTATTTCTTCACCAGCGGACAGCGTGACTGCTCGAGCGACTGGAACGCCTCGTTGCCGGGCACGGTGGCGAGCAGCTTGTAGTCGTCCCAGCGTCCTTTGGACTCCGACGGCTTCTTGACCTCGAACAGGTACATGTCGTGCACCATGCGGCCGTCGTCACGGATCTTGCCATCATGCGCGAAGAAGTCGTTGATCGGCGTCCCCTTCATCACCTTCATGACCGCGGCAGCATCGGTGGTGCCGGCCGCCTTCACGGCTTTCAGATAATGCGTGACCGAGGAATACACGCCGGCTTGCGCCGAGGTCGGCGGCCGCTTCACGCGCTCCATGAAGCGCTTTGAGAAAGCGCGCGTCTCGTCGTTCATGTCCCAGTAGAAGGCTTCCGCCAGCAGCAGGCCCTGCGCGGTTTCCAGCCCGATCGAATCGATGTCGGTAACGAAGGCGAGCAGCGGTGAGATCTTCTGGCCGCCCTTCATGATGCCGAACTCCGACGACTGCTTGATGGCGTTGACGGTATCGCCGCCGGCGTTGGCAAGTCCGATCACCTTGGCCTTGGAGGCCTGCGCCTGAAGCAGGAAGGACGAGAAGTCGGACGTGTTGAGGGGGTGACGGACATTGCCCAGCACCTTGCCGCCGGCCTTCACCACGACATTGCTGGTGTCCTTCTCCAGGTCCTGGCCGAACGCGTAATCGGCGGTGAGGAAGAACCAGGTGTCGAGACCGGACTTCACGGCCGCAAGGCCGGTCGTGTTGGCCTGCGCAAAGGTGTCGAAGACGTAATGCACGGTATAGGGACCGCAGGCCTCGTTGGTCAGCCGGATCGAGCCGGGCCCGTTGAAGATGACGATCTTGTTGCGCGCCTTCGCGATCTCGCCGGCGGCAAGCGCGGTGGCTGAGGCCGCGACGTCGTAGATCATCTCGACGCCCTGGTTGTCGATCATGTCGCGGGCGATGTTGGCGGCAAGGTCCGCCTTGTTGAGATGATCGGCCGCGAGGATCTCGATCTTGCGGCCCAACACCTCGCCGCCGAAATCCTCCGCCGCCATCCTGGCCGCCATTTCGCTGCCGGAGCCGGTGATGTCGGCGTAGAGGCTCGACATGTCGAGAATGCCGCCGAGCTTGAGAGGCGGCTTGTCTTGGGCTTTGTCCTGGGCTTGAACTGTGCTGGCGACCAACGCCGCGACAAAAATGCCCGACAAAATCCTCTTCATCGAAAACCTCCCTTGTCGCGCCGTACTCTGATGGTGGCTTGGTTGTTAGTATTCGCGCGATCATGCAGCATGCGTAAGGGTGCAGCAAGCGCGGCCGCGTCGCGAGGAAAAACGTTTGTTTTCCGCAAAGCGGAATGGCGCTTGGGCCGCAGATGCCTCCACATGGTCGTTGCGAGCGCAGCGAAGCAATCCAGAATCCCGCCGCGGCAAGACTCTGGATTGCTTCGCTGCGCTCGCAATGACTGAGGATGTGGCAGCCCCGTCGCTAATCCGGCCCCAAGCCTCTTCGATGGCAACCACGTTTGAGTTAAGAGTGGAGCGCAGAACAACCTTGCCGGGTCGCGTGAACCAATCACTCCTCTTCTTTTTTGCTGCCGCATCACTTCTCATCATGTCGCACGGCACAGCCTTTGCAGCTGCCTGCCAGTTCGAGTCCCAGGGTGAAGGCCGCGTCGCCGACATCGTCGATGCGCGTAGCTTGCGTCTCGACGACGGGCGCGAAGCGCGCCTCCTCGGCATCGAGCCCACTGCAACAACGAAGCAGGCGCTAGCGGCGATGCTCGTCGGCCGCGACGTTCGCCTGCGCGGCACCGATGACACGCCGGACCGCTACGGCCGCCAGCCTGCGCTGGTTTTCCTCGGCGAGAACGATACCTCCGTGCAGGCCCTATTGTTGTCCCAAGGTGATGCAATGGTCTCGGCTGAGATCGCAGACAAGGATTGCGCGGCCGCCCTGATGGCGGCGGAAGCAGAGGCGCGACGCGGAAAAAAGGGCAGCTGGGCTGACCCGTCGGCCATAAAAAACGCGGAAAGTCCGGACGATATTTTGGCCGGGATCGGGCGCTTCGTAGTGGTCGAGGGTAAAGTGCTCTCCGTCCGGCAAGCTGGGGCAACGACTTACCTCAACTTCGGCCGGAACTGGACACGCGGCTTTGCTGTGACTATTTCAAGGCGCATGGTTCCGGCCTTCGAGAACGCCGGGATCGTTCTCAAGTCCCTGGAAAATCGGAAGATTCGAGTCCGGGGCTGGGTCGAGGGGAGTGTGGGGCCGCGGATTGACGCGCTCCGGGTGGGGCAGATCGAATTATTGGGCACGAACTAGCCGGGGTAAGGCCTTAAGGCCAGGCACGGGTTAAGCGACGTGGATGGGGTTTTGGGACGCGGAACAGAGGTGAGCCGCCGCCTTCGGGTTGCGCCGGCTGGGCTTTGGGTTGGCCTATCTGTTGGCCTGGGTGCGCTGCTCTCGGGGTGCGGCGACATGGGCCGCTTCCAGACCGCGGCCCCGCCTGTCGTCACCGTGCCCAAGCCAAAACCTGCGGTCGCGCAGACGCCGGCCACGGAGAAGGAGCACGAGCGCATCCTTGCCAGCTATGGGGGCGCCTATGACGATCCCCGGCTCGAGCAGCTCGTCACCAAGACGGTCGAGCGGCTGGTCGCGGCCTCCGATCGACCCGACCAGGGCTACAAGGTCACGATCCTGAATTCCGGCGCAGTGAATGCCTTCGCGCTGCCGAACGGTCAACTCTATGTCACGCGCGGCCTGCTCGCGCTCGCCAGCGACACCTCCGAATTGTCGTCCGTGCTCAGCCACGAGATGGCGCATGTGCTGTCCAAGCACGCCGCGATGCGCGAGGACCAGGCGCGCCAGGCCGCGATCGTCACCCGCGTCGTCACCGACATGAGCAACGATCCCGAGCTCACCGCGCTCGCGCTTGCCAAGACCAAGCTCACCATGGCGAGCTTTTCGCGCAACCAGGAGTTCGAGGCCGACGGCATCGGCGTCGGCATCTCCGCGCGGGCGCATTTCGATCCCTATGGCGCGGCGCGCTTCCTTTCGGCGATGGAGCGTAATGCCGAGCTGAAGGCTGGCAAGAACGCGCTCGATCCGCGCGCGCAGGATTTCACCTCCTCGCATCCGGCTACCCCCGAGCGCGTGCAGAACGCACAGACGATCGCGCGGCAATATGCAGCGCCGGAGGACGCCGAGCGCGACCGCGAGACCTATCTCGGCGCGATCGACAACATCGTCTATGGCGAGGACCCGAGCGAAGGCTTTGTCCGCGGCCGCCGCTTCCTGCACCCCAAGCTCGGCTTCACCTTCCAGGCGCCCGACAATTTCACGCTCGACAACACCGCGCAGGCGGTGATCGGCGTGCGCGAGGGCGGCTCGCAGGCGATGCGCTTCGACGTCGTACGGGTGCCGGCCGAGCAGACGCTCGGCGACTATCTCAATTCCGGCTGGATGGAAGGCGTCGACAAATCCTCGACTGAGGACATCACCATCAACGGCTTTCCGGCAGCCGCGGTGACCGCCAAGGGCGACCAGTGGCAATTCAAGGTCTACGCGCTGCGCTTCGGCAGCGACGTCTACCGCTTCATCTTCGCGAGCCGGCAGAAGACCACCGAGAGCGAGCGCAATGCGCGCGAGACAGTGAACTCATTCCGCCGCCTGACGCTCGAGGAGATCCAGGCCGCCCGTCCCCTGCGCATCAAGGTGATCACCGTGCAGCCCGGCGACACCGTGGAATCGCTCGCCCATCGTATGGCCGGCGTCGATCATCCGACCGAGCGCTTCCGCGTGCTCAACGGCCTCGACGCCCACGCGCAGGTGAAAGTGCGCGACCGCGTGAAGATCGTGGTGGATTAAGGTCTCTAGGGTGGGCAAAGCGCAAGCGTGCCCACCACTTCTGGTGCAATCGCGGATGGATGGTGGGCACGGCGCAAGAGCGCCTTTGCCCACCCTACCGCACCCGAGTTGGTGCGGCCGCCGACGGACCTAACTAACTACCCGCATCCATATCGCCGCGTTCGCGCTGGCCGCTCAGCCAGAGCGCCATCAGCGTCCACAATGCGCCGGAGAGCAGATAGGCACCCGAGGCAATGACGCCGAGATTGGTGGCAAGCAGGAGCGCGGCGAGCGGGGCAAAGCCGGCGCCGAACAGCCAGGCCATGTCGGAGGTGAGCGCCGAGGCCGTGTAACGGTACATCTGCTTGAAGTTGGAGGCGATCGCACCGGAAGACTGGCCGAAGGACAGACCGAGCAGAATGAAACCGAGCACCATGTAGATGGTCTCACCGAACGCGCCGGCATCGAGCAGCTGCGGGGCAAAGCCGCTATAGACCGCGATTGCGATCGCCGAGCCCATCAGCAGCGACTTGCGGCCGACGCGGTCGGCGATAATGCCGGAGGCCACGATCGCCGCGACGCCGAAGGCGGCGCCGACGATCTCGATCATCAGGAACCTTACCGGGCTCTCATGGGTGAACAGAAATACCCAGGACAGCGGAAACACCGTGACCATGTGGAACAGCGCGAAGCTCGCCAGCGGCGCGAAGGCCCCGAGCATGATGTTGTGGCCTTCGCGCGCGACGGTGTCGGAGATGCGCGAGGGCTGCAAGTCACGGGTCTCGAACAGCGAGGCATATTCCTCCGTCGCGACCATGCGCAGGCGCGCAAACAGCGCCACGACGTTGATGGCGAAGGCGACGAAGAACGGATAGCGCCAGCCCCAGTCGAAGAAATCGTCGGCCGAGAGATTGCCGGCGAAATACGCAAACAGCGCGCTCGCCACGATCAGCCCGAGCGGCGCGCCGAGCTGCGGCACCATCGCGTACCAGCCGCGCTTGTTCGGCGGCGCGTTGAGCGCGAGCAGAGAGGCAAGCCCGTCCCACGCGCCGCCCCAGGCGAGACCTTGGGCTGCTCGCGCCAGCGCCAGGAGCCAGATCGCGGCCGCGCCGATGTCGCTGTAGCCGGGCAGGAACGCGATCGCCACCGTCGCGGTGCCCAGGAGGAACAGCGCGGCGACCAGTTTTGCTGTCCTGCCGTATTCGCGGTCGACCGTCATGAAGATGACGGTGCCGAGCGGCCGCGCCATGAAGGCGAGCGCGAAGATCGCGAATGAATAAAGTGTGCCGGTCAGTTCGGTGGCGAACGGAAAGACCAGGCGCGGAAACACGATCACCGAGGCGATCGCATAGACGAAGAAGTCGAAGAACTCCGAGGTGCGCCCGATGATGACGCCGATGGCGATCTCGCCGGGATTGGCCTGGTCGTGACCATGCTCGCCCGGGTTTACGCCTGCCATTGCGGGGGTCTGTGCCATCGCCATCGTGTGCTCTTAACGTCCTGAGAACCAAAGCCGACCACCCGGCGGTCGCCGGGCATTCTCCCCCCTCTCTGGCCCACCATTCCGCACTGCAACATTGGACAAATTGTCCAATGTCCCAATTGGTGCGCCGCAGCTACGCCTTGGCTGCACTACGAAATTTTCAACCAAAAGGCCTACCTGTGTCCCGTCTACGGATCCTGGCGCTACTACCTTTGGCAGTCGTCCTAAGTGGCTGCAACTTCATCGTGCTTGCGCCGGCCGGTGATATCGCAGCGCAACAGCGCGACCTCGTCATCATCTCCACCGTCCTGATGCTCCTCATCGTCGTGCCCGTGATGGCGCTGACGGTGCTGTTCGCCTGGCGCTATCGCGAGTCCAACAAGGCCGCGCGCTACGAGCCCGAATGGGACCATTCGACCAAGCTCGAGCTGGTGATCTGGTCGGCGCCGCTGCTGATCATCGTTTGCCTGGGTGCGCTGACCTGGATGGGCACGCATCTGCTCGATCCCTACCGTTCACTGGACCGCATCGCCGCCGATCGTCGGGTCGATGAGGCGACGGTGCCACTCGAGATCGATGTCGTCGCGCTCGACTGGAAATGGCTCTTCATCTATCGCGACTACGGCATCGCCACCGTCAACGAGTTGGCTGCTCCCGTCGATCGCCCGATCGACTTCCACATCACCGCCTCGACGGTGATGAACTCGTTCTATATCCCCGCGCTCGCCGGCCAGATCTATGCGATGCCGGGCATGGAGACCAAGCTCCACGCCGTCGTGAACCACGCCGGCACTTACAAGGGCTTTTCGGCGAACTACAGCGGCGCCGGCTTCTCCGGCATGCACTTCGCCTTCCACGGCCTGGACGACAAGGGCTTTGGCGAGTGGATCGGACGCGCGAAAGCCGCCGGCGGC
This sequence comes from Bradyrhizobium sp. UFLA05-108, assembly GCF_059803455.1. Lineage (NCBI taxonomy): Bacteria > Pseudomonadati > Pseudomonadota > Alphaproteobacteria > Hyphomicrobiales > Nitrobacteraceae > Bradyrhizobium > Bradyrhizobium sp. UFLA05-108. Next base: position 90,329 of record NZ_JBANAZ010000015.1, read on the forward strand.
ACGCTCGGCCGCGCCGAATATCTCCAGCTCGAGAAGCCGAGCCAGAACGAGCCGGTGCGGCGCTACGGCACCATCGATGCCGATCTCTACCGCCTGATCCTCAACATGTGCGTCGAGACCGGCAAGATGTGCCAGAGCGAGATGATGGCGATCGACGCCAAGGGCGGCCTCGGTCATGAGGGCCTGAACAACATCCTGCCGCTCGCCTACGACAAGTATGCCCGCCGCGGCACGCCGCTTGGGCCGGAGCCGACCTTCGTTGCCGGCACCTGCACGCCTGACGCTCCGCAGGGCCAGACGACCGCGGCGATCAAGGAGCCCCGCGACGCCACGCCGCTGCTTGGCGCCGGCTTGAAGCGGCCGAGCTTCACGCCGCTCAAGTCCTCATCCTTCTTCCTCGGACAACGTCCGAAGTCAGACTCCTAAAGAGAGCACGCATGTCTCCTGATCTCATCAAGCTCATCTTTGGCCGGCTCGGCATCGAGTCGCTGCCACTGCACGAGCCGATCGTCGTTGGCACCTTCGCGGTGGTCGCGCTCGGCGGCATCACGCTGCTCGGCGGCCTCACCTATTTCCGTCTCTGGGGCTACCTCTGGCGCGAATGGTTCACCACCGTGGACCACAAGCGCATCGGCATCATGTACATGATCCTCGGCATCGTGATGCTGTTGCGTGGTTTCGCCGACGCCCTCATGATGCGTGGGCAGCAGGCGCTCGCGTTTGGCGGCTCCGAAGGCTACCTCAACGCCCATCACTACGACCAGGTCTTCACCGCCCACGGCGTGATCATGATCTTCTTCGTGGCGATGCCGCTGGTCACGGGCCTGATGAACTACGTCGTGCCGCTCCAGATCGGCGCCCGCGACGTGTCGTTCCCGTTCCTGAACAATTTCAGCTTCTGGATGACGGTCGGCGGTGCGGTGCTGGTGATGGCGTCGCTGTTCATCGGCGAATTCGCCCGCACCGGCTGGCTGGCTTATCCGCCGCTGTCGAACATCGGCTACAGTCCCGACGTCGGCGTAGACTATTACATCTGGGCGCTGCAGGTCGCAGGCGTCGGAACGACCTTATCCGGCATCAACCTGATCTGCACCATCGTCAAGCTGCGCTGCCCCGGCATGACCATGATGAAGATGCCGGTGTTCACCTGGACCTCGCTCTGCACCAACATCCTGATCGTCGCCTCCTTCCCGGTCCTGACCGTCGTGCTCGCGCTGCTCTCGCTCGACCGCTACGTCGGCACCAACTTCTTCACGAACGATTTCGGCGGCAGCCCGATGATGTATGTGAACCTGATCTGGATCTGGGGCCATCCCGAGGTCTACATCCTGGTTTTGCCAGCGTTCGGCATCTTCTCCGAGGTGACCTCGACCTTCTCCGGCAAGCGGCTGTTCGGCTACACCTCGATGGTCTACGCCACAGTCGTCATCACCATCCTGTCGTACCTGGTCTGGCTGCACCACTTCTTCACGATGGGATCGGGCGCCAGCGTCAACTCCTTCTTCGGCATCACCACGATGATCATCTCGATCCCGACGGGCGCGAAGATGTTCAACTGGCTGTTCACGATGTATCGCGGCCGAATTCGCTACGAGCTGCCGATGCTTTGGACGATCGCCTTCATGCTGACCTTTGTGCTCGGCGGCATGACCGGCGTGCTGCTCGCAGTGCCGCCGGCCGACTTCGTCCTGCACAACAGCCTGTTCCTGATCGCGCACTTCCACAACGTGATCATCGGTGGCGTGGTGTTCGGCGCGTTCGCCGGCATCAACTACTGGTTCCCGAAGGCGTTCGGCTTCAAGCTCGATCCGTTCTGGGGCAAGCTGTCGTTCTGGTTCTGGGTCACCGGCTTCTACCTCGCCTTCATGCCGCTCTACGTCCTCGGCCTGATGGGCGTGACCCGCCGCCTGCGCGTGTTCGACGATCCTTCGCTTCAGATCTGGTTCGTCATTGCTGCGATCGGCGCCGTCCTCGTCTTCCTCGGCATCCTCAGCATGCTGATGCAGTTCGCGGTCAGCTTCCTCAAGCGCGAGCAGCTCAAGGACGTCACCGGCGATCCCTGGGACGCGCGCACGCTGGAATGGGCCACCTCCTCGCCCCCGCCGGACTACAACTTCGCTTTCACGCCCGTCGTTCACGACAATGACGCGTGGTGGGACATGAAGAAGCGCGGCTACCAGCGTCCGCTCACCGGGTTCAAGCCAATCCACATGCCCAGCAGCACCGGCACCGGCATCATCCTCGCCGGCTTCGCCACCGCGATGGGATTCGGCCTGATCTGGTACATCTGGTGGCTGGCCGCCGTGAGCTTCATCGCGATGCTCGCCGTCGGCATCGGCCACACCTTCAACTATCACCGCGACTTCGACATTCCGGCCGACGACGTCGTCCGGAGCGAGGATGCGCGTACCAAACTGCTCGCCGGAGCCAAGTAGATGACTGTCGCTATCAAACCGACCCAATCCGGCGAGCCGATCTTCTACCTCGCCGACGAGCATCCGCATCCGGAAGGCTACAGCACCTCGCTCGGCTTCTGGATCTATCTGATGAGCGACTGCCTCATCTTTGCGATCCTGTTCGCCACCTTCGGCGTGCTCGGCGGCAACTACGCCGCCGGTCCCGCGCCCAAGGACCTGTTCGACCTATCGCTGGTCGCCGTGAACACATCGATGCTGCTGCTGTCGTCGATCACTTACGGTTTTGCGATGCTGACGATGCAGCAGAACAAGATCGCTCAGACGCAGATGTGGCTGGCGATTACCGGCCTGTTCGGTCTCGCCTTCATCGGCATCGAGCTCACCGAGTTCGCCCACATGATCCACGAAGGCGCCACCCCGCAGCGCAGCGCCTTCCTGTCCGCCTTCTTCACCCTGGTCGGCACCCACGGCCTGCACGTCAGCTGCGGCCTGATCTGGCTGGTAACGCTGATGGTGCAGGTCTGGCGCTTCGGCCTGATCGAGGCCAACCGCCGCCGGCTGATGTGCCTGTCGATGTTCTGGCACTTCCTCGATGTGGTCTGGATCGGCGTCTTTACCTTCGTCTATCTCCTGGGAGTTCTGCGATGAGCACCGATACCCACGCCGCCCATGCGGACGACCATCACCACGGCGACAGCCATGCCCATGGCTCATTCTCGACCTATATGCTCGGCTTCGTGCTCTCGGTCGTGCTGACCGCGATCCCGTTCTGGCTGGTGATGAGCGGTACGCTGCCGAGCAAGCAGATCACCGCGCTCGTGATCATGGCGTTCGCAATCGTGCAGATCGTCGTGCACATGATCTACTTCCTGCACATGAACGCCAGGGCCGAGGGCGGCTGGAGCATGATGGCGATGATCTTCACCATCGTCATGGTCGTGATCGCGCTGTCCGGCTCGCTGTGGGTGATGAACCACCTCAACAGCAACATGATGCCGATCCACCAGATGAGCGGGATGAAGTGATCGCAGCCATGAGACACGACGGACGGAAAGCGCGCAGTCGTACCAGGGCTGCGCGCCCGCCTTTGTGGCTCACGACGCTCTCCCTCCTCGCCATCGCCATCCTGATCGGCCTCGGCGTCTGGCAGATCGAACGGCGCGCCTGGAAGCTGGCGCTGATCGACCGCGTAGAGACGCGCGTTCAGGCCGCGCCGACCATGTTGCCGCCGCCTGCGACCTGGCCCGCGGTCACCGCCGCGACCGACGAATACCGCCACGTCAGCGTCACCGGCCGCCTGCTGAACGACCGGGAGACGCTGGTCAAAGCCGTGACGGAGGAAGGCGCCGGCTTCTGGGTGCTGACGCCGTTTCAGCGCGACGACGGCACACTCGTCTTGATCAATCGCGGCTTCGTGCCGGTGGAGAAGCGTGATCCTGCGACGCGGCCGGATGGTAACGTATCCGGCACGATCGAGCTCACCGGCCTCCTGCGCATGAGCGAGCCGAAGGGCGGCTTCCTGCGCGACAACGATCCCGCGCATGACCGCTGGTATTCGCGCGACGTCGCGGCGATCGCCGCCACGCGTGGCCTTGGCGAGGTCGCGCCCTTCTTCATCGATGCCGACGCGGCCCCTAATGCCGGCGTCTTTCCGATCGGCGGATTGACCGTGATCCGCTTTCCCAATAACCACCTGATTTACGCGCTGACATGGTTTGCTCTGGCCATTATGCTGGCCGGTAAACTCTTCGTCACATTCGGCGGCGGGCTGTTCCGCCGCGGGCGCTTTGTCCACGAAAGGGCCGGCGAGGCCGCCGCCCGCGGGACGGGATCAGATGCTGGAACGATCGTCGAGCCGACCTGAGAAGGAAAAGCTCTCTCTCGGATATGACGCGGCCGCGCTTCCCGTACAGGTGGAGGGCCGCACCGAATTGACCGCGACGTCGCTGCCCGCGCCGACCGACGACGAGACCAACCGCAAGAACATGGCGCTGCTGATCCAGCTGCGCTGGACCGCGGTCGTCGGCCAGATCGTCACGATCGGGACGGCGCATTTCGGGCTTGGCATCGAGCTGCCGCTCACGCGGATGGGCGCTGTGATCTCGGCGCTGGTGCTGCTCAACATTTCGAGCCTGGTCTGGGTGCGCCATCGCGCCGCGATCACCAACAACGAGCTGCTGGTCGCGCTGATGCTGGACGTCGCCGCGCTGACGGCGCAGCTTTACCTCAGCGGCGGCGCCACCAATCCCTTCACCTCGCTGTTCCTGTTGCAGGTGACGCTGGGCGCGGTGCTGCTCGATGCGCGCTCGACCTGGTCGCTGGTGGCACTGACCTGCGCCGCCTTCGTCTGGCTGACGCTCGCCTACCGGCCGCTGGACCTGCCGCACAACCCCCTCAGCGACACCTACAGCCTGACAGTCGTCGGGATGCTCTTTGGATTCGTGCTCAACGCGGTGCTGCTGGTGGTGTTCGTGACCCGCATCAACAGGAACCTGCGCGATCGCGATGCCCATCTGGCGGCGCTGCGCCAGCATGCCGCCGAGCAGGACCACATCGTCCGCATGGGCCTGCTCGCCTCGGGCGCCGCGCATGAGCTCGGCACCCCGCTCGCCTCGCTCTCGGTGATCCTCAACGATTGGCGCCGCATGCCGGATCTGGCGGGCGACCACGAGCTCGCCGAGGATCTCGCCGAGATGGAGACCTCGCTGCAACGCTGCAAATCGATCGTGACGGGCATCCTGGTCTCCGCCGGCGAAGCCCGCGGCGAGGGATCGGCGCCGACGACCGTGGCAGCCTTCCTGACGGCGCTGGTCGAGGAATGGCGCAACGCGCGCTCGGCGCGCACGCTCTACTTCACCAACACGTTTGGCGACGACGTCGCGATCGTCTCCGACATCGCGCTGAAGCAGGTGATCTTCAACGTGCTCGACAACGCCTACGAGGTCTCGCGCGAGTGGGTCGAGCTCTTGGCCGAGCGCGAGGACGACAAGCTCGTGCTGTCGATCAGCGACCGCGGCCAGGGCTTCGCGCCGGAGATGCTGGCGCAGCTCGGAAAGCCCTACCAGTCGAGCAAGGGCCGCGCCGGCGGCGGGCTCGGCCTGTTCCTGGTGGTCAATGTCGTGCGCAAGCTTGGGGGCATGGTGACCGCGGAGAACCACAGAAAGCGCGGCGCCACCGTGCGACTCGTGCTGCCGCTCTCCACGCTCGCCATCGGAGACGGTTTTGGTGCCTGAGCAGTCGCTGATCATTGTCGAGGACGATGCTGGCTTCGCGCGCACGCTGAAGCGCTCGTTCGAGCGTCGCGGCTATTCCGTGGTGATTGCGGCCTCGATCGAAGAGGTCCGGAAGGAGCTCGAGGACAAGTCGTTCGGCCGCGCCGTCGTCGACCTCAAGCTCGGCGGCGCCTCGGGGCTTGCCTGCGTCGAGCTGCTGCACAGCCATGATCCCGACACGCTGATCGTGGTGCTCACGGGCTTTGCCAGCATCGCCACCGCAGTGGAGGCGATCAAGCTCGGAGCCTGCCACTATCTCGCAAAGCCCTCCAACACCGACGACATCGAAGCCGCGTTCCAGAAGGCCGAAGGCAATGCCGAGGTGGCACTGGACAGCCGGCCAACCTCGATCAAGACGCTGGAGTGGGAGCGCATCCACCAGACCCTGATCGAGACCGATTTCAACATCTCGGAAGCCGCGCGGCGGCTCGGCATGCACCGCCGCACGCTGGCAAGAAAGCTCGAGAAGCGGCCGGTGAAGTGAGCGGGAATCCCTCGCCGTGATTGTAGGGTCGGTTAGCCAACGGGTCCGCGCAACCCACCACCGTTTGTCTTCGCGGAAGCGGACGAGGTGCGTTACGCTACGCTAACCATCCTACGCGGCTGCCCAACGGCCGCAGAGGCCACGCGAGGAGACCACCCCGTGACCACGCTTGTCGAGCGCCTTGACCTGTCTGCCGTATTGCCGCGTGCGCGCGATCGGCGCGAGACCGAAACCGTCGAGTTTGCCCAGGCCGCGCTCGCAGCGGCCAAGCAGGAGGGCCTGCGGCTGGCGGTGCGGGCGCGCTATGTCGCGCTCGCGGTGATCGCTTGCCTGCTCATCTACATCAATCCGGTTTGGGACCAGCTCTATTATGTGGCGCTGCTTGGCCTGTTCGCCCTGATTGGCTGGGCCCAGGTCAGGGTTGGCCGGGTTGGCGTGTCGAGGCCGGAGCTGGCGCTGTTGTTCTGCGACCTCGCACTGCTGACCTTGATCCTCATCGTGCCGAATCCGTTCGGATCCGCGCGCTTGCCCGTGGCGATGCAATTCCATTTGGGCAACTTCATCTATTTCTTCGTGCTGCTGTCGGGTGCGACGCTGGCCTACTCCTGGCGCACCGTCATAGCCGTCGGAACGTGGACCGCGGCTCTTTGGATCATCGGCGTTGCCTGGGTGTGGTCGCAACCCGATCGCGACCCTGAACTAACCGCCCGCATCGCCGCGGCGATCGGCAGCGATCACAGGCTGTTTCAGTTGATCTCGCCAAGTTCGATCGCGCTCGGCACGCGCATCCAGGAGATCGTCGTGTTCATGATCGTCGCGGCGACGCTCGCTCTGGCGGTGCGTCGCAGCAATGATCTCCTGATCCGTCATGCCGCGGTGGAGCGCGAACGCGGCAATCTCGCGCGCTATTTCTCGCCAAACGTGGTCGACGAGCTGTCGCGGCACGACGAGCCGCTGAAGCAGGTGCGCACCCAAAACGTCGCGGTGCTGTTCGTCGACATCGTCGGCTTCACGGCCTTTGCCGACGCGCGCACGCCGGAGGACGTCGTGCGCACCTTGCGCGAATTCCACGCGCTGATGGAGCAGGAGGTGTTCCGCCACAGCGGCACGCTGGACAAATATCTCGGCGACGGGCTGATGGCGACCTTCGGCACACCCTTCGTCGGCAAGCTTGATGCCAGCAACGCACTACGCTGCGCGCAGGCGATGATGGCGGCCGCGGATCGCTGGAACGGGCAGCGCAAGGCGGCCGGCGAGTCTCCGATCCGCGTCAGCTTTGGCCTGCATTATGGACCCGTGGTGCTCGGCGACATCGGGGTCACCTGTCTCGAATTTGCGGTGATCGGCTCGACCGTGAACGCGGCAAGCCGGCTCGAATCCTTGACGCGCACGCTCGGCTGCGCGCTGGTGGCCAGCGACGATCTCGTCAGGCGCGCCAGGGTCGAGCTCGGCGATGCCGAGGAGGCGTTTCGTCCGCTGATGGCCCAGGCCCCGCAGACGGTCCGCGGCCTCGAGCAGCCGGTCGCGATCTGGACGCAGGCCCGCGCGGGAGAGCCGTAGATCGCAGCGATCGCGACGGGGTTGGCGGATACGGTTCAGCGCGCGGACCACCGCCACCGCTATCATTCGGCCGGCGAACTCCGGCCACGGAGTTCCGGTCCAGCGGCCTCAATCGGACCTTCTTGACTGAGCCCGTATGCCACTCGGCGACTCGCCAAAGCGCGAGTGAAACGATCGATTGAAATAGGAGATATCGGAAAAGCCGACCTCCAATGCAATGTCGGAAATCAGTCTTGGGCTCGCGGCCGGCTCCGTCAAAAGCGCGAACGCTCGTTGCAGGCGCAACTCGTTCACCTGGGCGGTAAAGGATGACCCCGCGGTTTCGAGCAGCCGCTGCAGATAGCGAGGAGAAACGCCTTGGCTATGCGCCACCGCTTCCAGATTGAGTTCCGGGTCGTCAAAATGGGCAGCGATGTAATCCAAGGCGGCGGCCAATCGGATCGCCACCACTGCGCTGGCGTTGCTCTCACCCGACAGACAGTCCCGACTCAGCATCATTGCCGCGAGATCGTGAACATGCGTCGCGACCAGAGAACGTAGATCGGACGTCGCCAGGCGAAGCTCGTCCCATAGTGGACGCATATAGCTTCTGATGAGCCTGAGGGTGGTGTGCTCGCGCGGGATGGGCTGCATCGTCGGCTCATCGATATGGCTAAGGCGCGATGCAAGCTCGGCACGCGGGATCACCAGCGCGAAATAGCTTCCTCCTGCGAAGCTCACGCTCCCGGTGCTTCTGTGGTGCACTGCGATGGCATCTCCAGCCCGGAGCGTCGCCTCCCGACCCCGCTGAGTTACGACAGAGCGCTTCGTCATGTTTATGATGATGGCGATGGATCCATCGGCGTCCGCCGCATCGCTTGTGCGACGAAATCGAAGCGGCGAAGACGTGGAAGAGAACGCATTCAGCCCCGGCAGGATACGCAACGTCGACCGGGCGTGGAATGGAATATCCGACAACGGCTCGATATCGACCCGAAGAATCTTGTCGCCGAATTCCTCGCGCCACATGGAGAGGCGCTTTCGCTGGGGAAACTTGTCAGTCGAAAGTCGAAATGTTGCGAGTTCAGGCAAGCATTCCGACGTCTGGTGCTTTCCTGTTTCACTCATGGGCTTCGACCTCAGACGCGTCTCAGAACCTCGCGAAGCAAAAGCGGAGCGTGAGATGCTGAGCAAATACCCTGTCGTCGCACGCACCGGATGGTACTCCTCTCCGGAAGAGCGTCGAGGCATCTGCTGATTGACTCGATTCGCAGAGCCACGCGGGTCACTCCTTCCGATCAGCACACAGTCGGCAACTTATTCAGCCGAACCACAATCCGAGCGTGTTGACAATTCACGTACCCAGGTTCGGAGCTGCCGTTCGCAATTGACCAAGAAGATCTGCCGTTCGTTCGCTAGAGTGGCAAGTTACGGAGTGCAGGAAAATAGCATATTTCAATTTATCGTGGCGGGATGTGAGCTGGTTCACTCTTCGCGCATAGCCGATGGAAGGAGATTGCCATGAAGAAGTTGTTCTTGATGGTTGCAATTGCGCCGGCGATGGTAGTCGGCTTCTCAGCGGGGGCAGCAGAACTTCCAAGCTTTGAACTCATGGGCTTTCCGATCACGTCGCATCAGGTTGCGGTGATGGGGGCATCCGGGGTTGAGGAGCAGTCTCCCGCTCCGACGCTGGAGTCTGCTGGTATGCCTGCTTCACCCCATCAGATCGCCGTCCTGACTCCGCGTCGGAGCATGATCGCGCAGCGGAAGGCGCCGAAACTGACCACAATAGGGTTCTCTGCGCGGGACTAGGCGGGGCCTGTGAGACCCCATCATCCCGCTACCACTTTCAGCTTTGCCGATGCCATTTTGACGCAAGCATGATTTCAGGAGCCGCCTCGGACATTCTTTATCCGAAGCGGCGGCAACGCAGTCCGGTGCGCCATTTCGCCACACAGTGACTGGTTGTCCACGTATCCGCAATCAACTGGACTCGCGCGCGCGGTGCAGGAAGCGCGTGCAAGTACAACCCCAACGAGGATCGCCATGCGCACGTATGTCTGGCTCCTGAGGGTGCTGATCGCAGGCGTTATCGCTGGAGGCAACTTCGCCAGCACGGCCGTCGGGAATCTCGGGCATCAATTGGTCGACAGGGACGCTCTGCCACCCGTCGATGCCGAACTCGTCATTGCCGTTGACGTCTCCTACTCGATGGATGAGGAGGAGCTTGTCGTCCAGCGCGAAGGTTATGCGCAGGCCGTCACCTCCGAGGAATTTCTCCAGGCGCTCAAGGTCGGGCCGAGCAAGAGATTGGCGGTGACCTATTTCGAATGGTCTGCATCGGATGATCAGAAGATCATCGTGCCCTGGAGGCTCGTCGACGGCCCGGAATCCGCAGATGCACTGGCTGCGGAGATCATGCAAACGCCGGTTCGCCGAGGTTCGCGCACCTCGATTTCCGGCGCGATCCATTTTGCAATACCGCTGTTCGACCAGAATCGGTACCACGGGCTGCGACGCGTGATCGATATTTCGGGTGATGGCGCGAACAACGAGGGCCCCCCGGTGACCAAGGCGCGCAATGCGGCGATCGAGAAGGGCATCACGATTAACGGCCTGCCGATCATGATGAAACGAACGACGGTTTCGATGATGGATATCGATAACCTCGATTTATATTACGAGGATTGCGTGATTGGAGGCCCAGGCTCGTTCATGCTGGTGATCAGAGAGCGAGAGAAGTTCAAGGAGGCAATCCGAACCAAGTTGGCAATGGAGGTCGCCGGCCTGACACCTGCGCCCCGGATCGTCTCGGTGGCCGAAAGCGAACCGAGGGTATCCTGTGGTATTGGTGAGGAAATATGGGAGAGGCGAAGCCGGTGGTGAGAAGGCGAACGTGCGAGTGAAACGGGAAGCTATTGGCTCGACGCGTCCGATCGCAGGAAGGAAACTATTTTTGCCCTGTCGTCGGCAGATGCAAGTCCACCAAATGGCTTCATGCTGTTGCCCGGTATCAACTCATCCGGATTGGCGATGAAGCGCTCGAGCTTTTCTTCGTCCCACACGAGATCCGCCCCCTTCATCGCGCTAGAGTAGTTATAACCCTGCAGCGAGCCGGCCTTCCTCCCGACGATCCTGTACAGATGCGGGCCCAAGCGATTGTCGCCGTCCTTGGTCGTATGGCAGGTCCGACATGCATTGTTGAACGCGCGTTGTCCTGAGCCGGTATCGACACTTTGTCGCCCCGGCTCCTGTCCATGGCAAGGCGAATGCAGCATGTAGGCCATCCAGCCGAGGGCCACGAGTGCGCTCATCCAATTGACGTGCTGCACACGCGCATCTCGCGACCGGCCGGACTTCGGCAAGGCAAGGCGCGTCAGGAGCTGCGGCTGCTTCATTTGATCACCTCGCTGGCGAAGCGATTATCTGACCCAAGGCGGCTTCGAAGTCCCGTATCTCACCAGCATCTTGCAATTGGCGGATCGGAGCCGGAATTCAAATGAAATTGTCTGCCTTGGCCGTTTCCCTACCTCGTACCATACGCGCGGTCGCCCGCGTCGCCGAGGCCGGGCAGGATGTAGCCATGCTCGTCGAGCCCTTCATCGATGGCCGCAGTCCAGATCGGGACGTCCGGATGCAGGCCGCGAATCCGCTCGAGGCCTTCCGGCGCGGCGATCAGGCAAGCCAGCCGGATATCTTTTGCGCCGCGCTCCTTCAGCCGGTCGACTGCGGCCACCGCCGTGTTGGCGGTTGCGACCACCGGCGTCACCACAATCGCGAGCCGTTCGCCGAGGTCGGAGGGCGACTTGAAGAAATATTCGACGGCCGCGAAGCTGTGCGGTTCGCGATAGAGCCCGATATGCGCGACACGCGCGGTCGGGACCAGGTCCATCATGCCGTCGACGAACGTCGTGCCTGCGCGCAGCACCGGAACGAACACCAACTTCTTACCGGCGATCTTGGCCGACTGCATGCGCGCAAGCGGCGTGTCGACGACGACCTCGGCAAGCGGAAGATCGCGCGTGACCTCGTAGCACAGCAGCATCCCGATCTCCTTGACGAGCTCACGGAAGGATTTCGTCGAGATGGACTTGTCCCGCACCAGCGTCAGCTTGTGCTGGACCAGGGGATGATCGACGATCGTGACGCCTTCCATGACGCGATGCTCCTGAAATTATCGATGTGCAATGCGGCAGCTTCGAACCATGCGCTAGAAAACCGTACCGTCGCTGATCACCTTGAGCGGCGGCGCGCCGTCGGGACGACGCGCGAAGGCAATGGCGCGGCCCGCGGCCCAGGTGCCGCCTTCCAGAATGCTGGCGAGAGGCAATGACGCCGGCGTGCGACCGAGTTTTGCGCGGACGTCACCTGCGAGCCGGTCGAGCAGCGCGACCGTCAGCGCGCGCCACTCCACGACGAGCAGCGAATCCACCGCGTGCGCACGCTCGGCATCAGCGACGTCGCGCAGACGAAGCACCTCGTGATCCACGAACAAGCCGCCGTTGCGGTATTCGGCGAGCCCGGTGAGGCCGTCGATATCGGTCACGTCAAAGCCGGCGCGCTGCAAGGGCTCGATCAGCGAATAGCTCAGCCATTGCGACAGCTTGTGCAGGGGCACGAGACCTGTGGTCGCGTCATCGGTCTTGATCGCGGGGTGGCGCCAGCAATCGCCGAGCGGAATGCCGGCGAGCTCGAGTCGCGACGGCCAGATCGGTCCGAGCTGGCTCAGCACTTCGGACAGAATGAGCGCCGCGGGGATCGCACCGTCGATCGCCTTGGCAGCGAGATGATCGAACAACCCGCCTGGACGTGGCCGATCATGCATACCGAATATCTGCGGACGAGACGCCACCAGCCGCCCCAAGCGCCGCAACAAATCCGTGCGTCCCTCAAGCCCCAGCAGCGGATTGCTGTCCGTGACCTGAAAGCCAGACTCGAGCCGCGCGAGCGGGAGTTGCGCGATCACATCCGCATCGACGCGGAAGGGAGAGCGCGGGTCAGCGGAAAACGCGCCCCTTTCGAACATGTCGAGGCTTGCCAGCGCAAGCCCCTCGGAGCGCCCGATGTGCTGCCCCGTCATGGCATCGCGGTAACACCAGTCAGCTCCGGCGCCAGCATCCAGCAACACGCTGACGATGGCGAGATCGAATTCGGCGCGCGCCCGCGCGGCACGATCCGGCCAGGACAAGCTGTCCGCGAGGCGTGACCAACGGTCGGCGCCACCGAGGACGAAGTGCCGCCACCGCGCGTGAAAGGGAATATCCAGCGCAGGATAGGACCGTCGCGTGACCGCGAGCACGGCATCCACGACAGCGTCCATGCGATCGAGATGAACCGTGAAATGCGTCAGTCCGTCGTCGAGGCCGATGTCGAGCATCCGCGCGGCGCGCGCGCGGACTGCTTCCGCGGAGAGCAGCGATCGGGCCTCTCGTTCTGTGGCCGCCGCCATCACGTGACTCAATATTTCTCCAGCGAGCGTCCGACCGTGTCGGTCAGATCCTTCGCCGTCGGAATCTCTTCGGCGTAGTAGCCGGCCGCCTTCTTGGCAGCGATCTCGACATGCGCGTCGGCCGGAATGAGCTCCAGCGGGATCGGCACGCGCTCGACGATATCGATGCCCTGGCCCGTGAGCGCGTCATATTTCATGTCGCTCATCGACAGGAAGCGATCGATGCGTTTCAAGCCGAGCCAGTGGATCGTGTCCGGCATCAGTTGCTGGAAGCGTGCATCCTGCACGCCGGCCACGCATTCGGTCCGCTCGAAATAGGCGGCGGCTGCGTCGCCGTCCTCCTGGCGCTTGCGCGCATTGTAGACCAGGAATTTCGTGACCTCGCCGAGCGCGCGCCCTTCCTTGCGGTTGTAGACGACGAGCCCAAGCCCGCCCTCCTGCGCGCCGCGCGCGCATTCCTCGATGCCGTGAATGAGGTAGGGGCGGCAGGTGCAGATGTCGGAGCCGAACACGTCGGAGCCGTTGCATTCGTCATGCACGCGGCAGGTGATCCTGGTGCGATGATCGGGCAGTTTCGTCACGTCGCCGAACAGGTAGACCGTGGTGCCGCCGATCGGCGGCAGGAACACCTTCATGTCGGGCCGCGTCACGAGCTCAGGGAACATGCCCGCGGTCTGCTCGAACAGGGTACGCCGCAGCTCGGTCTCCGTGGTGCCGAAACGCACCGCAAGGCCCGGCAGATACCAGACCGGATCGATCGCGATCTTCACCACCGACACGCTGCCATTGGCGTGCACGACCTCGCCGTCCGGCTTCAGCCGTTTGGCGACCAGCGCACCGCGGATTTCGGGCAGATCCAGCCGCGCGCGCGTCACCGCGATGCTCGGCCGGATGTCGGCACCTTCCGCGATTTCCTTGCGGAAATTTTCGGCGACGAGATGCCCCCAGGGATCGAGCGCGACGATCTTCGAGGGATCGCTCCATTGCGGGAATGGCCCGATGGTCGCGGCCGGAAACGTGTTGGTGAGATCGGGACGCCGGATTGGATCGAGCGCGCCGGCGGAGACCGCGAGCGCACGATAGACGGCATAGGAACCGCCATGGCTGCCGATGACGTTGCGGTCCGGGGCTCGCGACACCGTGCCAATGATCGGCCCCCGCGCGCGCGCGTCCGCGGCGCCCCACTGGATCGGGAAAGCCGCCTTTCCGCCGGGCTCCGGATGGGAGGTGAGGCGGATATGTTCGGTACGGTTCGAGCGGCTCATAACCAGGCTCCTATAAAGCCAACGGCCCGCCTATCAGACGGGCCTGGACCATCCTACCGTGCGGTCATGACGCGAAGCCGTTCACGACCGAATTCAATAGCATAAGGGCTGACGGACCCGTTCGCTAGATGTCCGTTGCGCACCCACGACGATCGGGCCGCCCGCTCCCTTGCTTCACTCAGGCCTTCGAGGGCGATTGCCCTTGCACCAAAACGAACAAGCCCGGCCGTTCGGCCGGGCTTTGGATCTGCTTGCCGCGAGCCGAAGCTGCTGCCTACGCGGCCTCGTCGGCGACTGCCGTATCGTCGCCATCGGTATCGTCGATATCGCCCTCGGTATCCGCATCGGCCTCGCCCTCGGCGGCTTCCGCCTTGGCGTTGGTGCGGCGCGGGCTCTTGGCGAGCTGCGCCTCGATCTCCTTGACCGCTTCGGTCTCGGTCGAGTGCTGCACCACCGCAATCTCGCGGGAGAGACGATCGAGCGCTGCTTCATAGAGCTGGCGTTCCGAGTAGGACTGCTCGGGCTGCGATTCGGAGCGGTAGAGGTCGCGCACGACTTCCGCGATCGCGACGATGTCGCCCGAATTGATCTTCGCTTCGTATTCCTGGGCGCGGCGCGACCACATGGTGCGCTTGACGCGGGCGCGGCCCTTGAGGGTCTCCAGCGCCTTCTTGACCAGCGCGGGCTCGGACAGCTTGCGCATGCCGACATTGGCGACCTTGGCGGTCGGAACGCGCAGCGTCATCTTGTCCTTGATGAAGTTGATGACGAACAGCTCGAGCTTGGCCCCGGCGATCTCCTGCTCCTCGATGGCCAGGATCTGGCCAACGCCGTGAGCGGGATAAACGACGAATTCATTGGCCTTGAAGCCCTGGCGCTGGGTCACGACCTTCTTTTCCTCGACCTTCGGCGCGGCGGCGGCCGGCTTCACGGCGGGCTTGGCGGCAGCGACGGGGACTTTCGGCGCGGCGGCAACATGCGCTTTCACGGCAAGCTTGACCGCAGCCTTGGGAGCTGCAGGCTTGGCAGCGGTCGCTTTCGCGGCCGGTTTGGCAGTCTTGTTAGGCATTGCGCTTCTTTTCTTCGAGGACTTTGCAGCCGTGTGCTTAGTCGCGGCACGACCCTTGGATGCGCTACGGCTGGCCGCGGCGACTTTTTTGGCATCCTTATGTGACGCCTTGGCAGAAGTACTCTTTTTACGCGTTTTATGTGACACAGCCTGCGCGCGGAAAACTGCCACGCCCCTGTTCGACATGAGGTTTCACGGGAACCCAGAGGGGCCAACGGGGCTGACGGGGTTCGGCTTAATGTGCCCAATATAGCACATTTCCCGCAAAAATCAATGATTTAGGGGTCTTCTGGCCTGTTTGCGGCGCTGACTAAGGTATTAGGGTTAAGTTTGACCCGAGTTAGTCTCCAGAACCGGGGTTTTGAGAAAAATATTTCTCAAACTTGCCTTCTTTGCCGTCGAATTCCTTCGCGTCTTCCGGCGAATCTTTCTTCTGGGTGATGTTCGGCCAGCTCTTGGCGTATTCGGCGTTCACTTCCAGCCATTTTTCGAGCCCCGGTTCCGTGTCCGGCTTGATGGCGTCGGCCGGGCATTCCGGCTCGCACACGCCGCAATCGATGCATTCATCGGGGTGGATGACCAGCATGTTCTCGCCCTCGTAGAAGCAATCTACCGGGCAGACCTCGACGCAGTCGGTGTACTTGCACTTGATGCAGTTTTCAGTGACGACGTAAGTCATCCACAACGCTCCGAAAAGCTCTCTCAAATTCGCGGCTTGCGTAGCGCGTAAATACCCACGCCGCAAGGTCGGGAACGGCCGATCGTGACTGGTTTTCGCAAGTCTTCGGCCAAGAAGTGAACACCAAGCGCAATTAATTACGCTTTGCGCTCGTTCAACTCCTCATACAGCAGGCGCGCCGAGTTTGCGTCGCCGCGCCGCTCGTTGAAGGCGACCACCTTCATGACCCGCACGGTGCGATCGAGTGCGATGGTCAGGACGTCGCCGATCTTGATCGCATGCCCAGGCGAGGTCTCGCGCACGCCGTTGACGCGGACATGGCCGCTTTCGACGAGTTCGGCCGCAGACGTGCGCGCCTTCACCACGCGAGCGTGCCACAGCCATTTGTCGAGACGCTGGCGCTCGGTCGTGGGAGTTATTCCTTTTGACGCGTTTTCTTCACGCGAACCGCTCCGCACTTCGCTTGAAAACGCTACGCTACTCCTTGCGGCCGGCGAGCTGCTCTTTCAGCGCGGCGAGCTTTGCGAACGGCGAGTTCGGATCGATGGGCCGGTCGCGTTCGCGCGGGGAAGCGCTCGAAGCATAGGGGCGATGCGACGGACCGGATTCGCGGTCGCGCCGATCGCGGCCCTTGTCGCGGTCGCGGCCACGGCCGCCCTCGCGATCACCGAACTTGCCCTTGTTGCGATCACGATCCTTGTCGCGGTCCTTGTTACGATCCTGGCCCTCGAAGCGGCGACCCTTGTCGTCACGCTGCTCGCGGCGCTCGCCGCCTTGTCCGCCACCCTGGCCCTCTTCGCGGCCCTTGCGGAAGTCCTTGCGACCGCCGCCGTGACGATGACCGGGCTTTGCGCCTTCGGCAGCCTCGCCGGGCGCAGCACTCGCGGCCTGCGCGCCTTCCTGCGGGCGCGGCTGGTGGTGATGGCGGGGGCGGTGCCGCTCGTGGCGCGGCTTGCGGTCCTCGTGGCGGCCGCCGGGACGCCAGACCTCGACGAGCTGCGGCTCGGCGGGGGCGGCGTCTGCCGCAGCTTCCGCAGGCGCGGCGGCATCGGTCGATGCGGCAGCTTCCACGGCGGCGGCAGCATCAGCCGGCGCGGCCTCGGTGGCCGCCTCGATGGTTGCAGCTTCATCCGCCGGCGGCGCGATGCCGGGCGCATCCTCGGGCGTCACCGGCGCATCGGGCGTCGCCTCGAGCGCGGGCTCGGCATGAGGCTCTTCCTCATGCTGCTCCATGCCCGGGGCGTCCTCGACGGTAACCGGCTCGGCCGAAGCCTCAATAGGCGCCTCGACGGCAGGCGCCGCGTCATCCGCCGGCAGTTCGGCAACGGCTTCCGCCACCGTCTCATTCGACGTCTCCGCCACACCTTCAACGGGCGGCGTCTCGGCTGCGACCGTCTCGGCGACCACCGGCTTCGGTGGCAGCGGCGGGCGCTTCTCCATGCGATAGCCGAGCGCGCGCAGCACCGAGGCGAAATCTTCGCCGGCCGAGCCGGTGAGCGAGGTCATCGCCTGCGTCACCACAAAGCTGCGGCCGTCGAACGCGCCGGCCGGCTTCTCGCCGGGCGAGGTCTCGCGCCAGGCGAGCGCCGGGCGGATCAGATCGGCAAGGCGCTCGAGGATGTCGACGCGCACGGCGCGCTCGCCGCACTGCTTGTAGCCGAGCACGCGATAGGCATCGCGCGGCAACGCCTTGTCTGTTGGGAACGAGGTGCGGCCCGAGCTCGCCAGGTGCTGCGCGCCCGACAGCGCCGACAGATCGACATTGTCGTGCTTGAGCGCCCAGAGCAGCGCGGCCAGCGCGCGCCCGGCGGGCTTCAAAAGCTGCGGGAAATAGAGGTGATAGGCGCCGAACCGCACGCCGTATTTGCGCAAGGTCGCGCGCGAGGGCTGGTCGAGATCCTTCAGCTCGTTGGCGATCTTCGGCCGCTCCAGGACGCCGAGCGCCTCGACGAGCTGATAGGCGATGCCGCGGGCGATGCCGGTGACGTCCTCGGCCTTCGACAGCTCGAACAACGGCCCGAGCAGCTTTTCGATATGCGTCTTGAGCCAGAGCTCGAGCCGCGCCTGCACCTTTTCACGCGGCGACCCGGTGAGGCGCTCGTCGGAGATGATGCGCAAGCGCGGATGCAGCGCTTCCTCTGCGGCAACGAGACGCGCCACGGCATCGCCGGTCCAGCGGATGGTGCCTTCGGAGGTCAGCACGAACTGTTCGTCGGGTGCGGCGGACAGCTTCTCAGCGCGCGCATTGATCTCGCCGGCGAGTACCGCCTGCGCCGCAGCCTGCAAGGCTTTCGCATCGGATCCTGCTTCCGCAGCATCCGGTGCAAAGGTGAACCCATCGAGGCGGCCGATGACGTGGCCTTCGACGATGACTTCGCCGGTCTTGCCGATTTCAGTATTCAAGCTCGTGTTCTCCCGCAGGCGGCGCATCAATACACTGGTACGACGATCAACGAAACGCTCTGTAAGCCGTTCATGGAGCGCATCTGACAATTTATTTTCGACCTCCCGCGTGACCCCTTGCCAGCGTTCGGGGTCTTTCAGCCAGTCCGGGCGGTTGGCGACGAAGGTCCAGGTGCGGATCTGCGCGATCCGGCCCGACAGCGTGTCGATGTCGCCGTCGATGCGGTCGGACTGGTCGACCTGGGCGGCGAACCAGGAATCGGGGATGCAGCCCTTGTCGATCAGGAAGCCGTAGAGCGTGGTGACGAGCTCGGCATGGGCCGCCGGCGACAGTTTTCGGTAGTCGGGGACCTGGCAGGCCTCCCACAGCCGTTCCACCGCCGCCTTGCCGTGCGCCTTGTCGCGGACCTCGCCGTCGCGGGCGGCGTGATCGAGCACGCGCATGTCCTCGGCAATCGGCGCGCGCGTCAGCGCCTCGTGGCCGGGGGCCAAGTTCAGCGAGACCTGCAGCGCGCCGAGCGAGGAGAAATCGAGCTTCGAGTTGCGCCACTGCAAGACCTTCACCGCATCGAAGGTATGATTCTGGAGCGCGTTGACGAGCTCAGGCTCGAACGGCGCGCAGCGGCCCGTTGTTCCGAACGTGCCGTTGCGCGTGGCTCGTCCCGCGCGGCCCGCGATCTGCGCGAACTCGGCCGGCGTCAGGCGGCGGAACTGATAGCCATCGAACTTGCGGTCGGAGGCAAAGGCGACGTGGTCGACGTCGAGATTGAGGCCCATGCCGATCGCATCGGTGGCGACGAGATAATCGACGTCGCCGTTCTGGAACATCGCCACCTGCGCATTGCGCGTGCGTGGCGAAAGCGAGCCGAGCACCACTGCGGCACCGCCATGCTGGCGGCGGATCAGCTCCGCAATCGCGTAGACCTCATCGGCGGAGAACGCGACGATCGCGGTGCGCCGCGGCTGCCGCGTGATCTTGCGGTCGCCGGCAAATTCAAGGCTGGAAAGCCTGGGACGCGTGATCATGGAGGCGCCCGGCAGGAGACGCTCGATGATCGGGCGCATGGTGGCAGCGCCCAGCAGCAGCGTCTCGTCGCGGCCGCGACGATTGAGGATGCGATCGGTGAAGACATGGCCGCGTTCGAGATCGGCGGCGATCTGCACTTCGTCCACCGCAAGGAACGACACATCGAGATCGCGCGGCATGGCCTCGACGGTCGAGACCCAGTAGCGCGGATTTTTTGGCTTGATCTTCTCTTCGCCGGTGACGAGCGCGACGCTCTCGATGCCGGCGCGATCGGCGATCTTGTTATAGACCTCGCGCGCGAGCAGCCGCAGCGGCAGCCCGATCATGCCGGAGGAATGCGCGAGCATCCGCTCGATGGCGAGATGCGTCTTGCCGGTATTGGTCGGCCCGAGCACCGCAGTGACGCCCGCGCCAGGCGCGCGCTCGGAAGCGAAGGAGGAGGGAGAAAAGGCCATTCTGGAGATTAGCTAGTCGTGATTGGGCCGTTTGTCAGTGGCGTTTCGTGTCGATCCTCATCCTGAGGAGCGCGGCACGCGCGTCTCGAAGGATGAAGGCCCGGCCGGTGCTGCGCTTACCCTTGCGGAGCGGGCCGGGCCCCTCGCCCTTCGAGACGGCCGCCGCGCGGCCTCCTCAGGGTGAGGGGAGCAAGCAGGGAGGATTGGGCTTTCATGTGTCGGTTATGTCTCCGAACGGGGGCGGCATTCTCCGTTGTCATGCCCCGGCTTGACCGGGGCATCCAGTACGCCGCGGCTCCTCGGTTCAACTACAGGCGCCTCGGAGTACTGGATCGCCCGGTCAAGCCGGGCGATGACGACGGAGAGAGTGGCGACAATGCTGGCCTCCCCCGCAACTGTCTCATTTTGCAACGCTTTCTCGCCTGCATTTAAACTTCGGAACGACTCCGGAACGAATCGCGGCCGAATCGCTGACTCCCCTCTGCTTCCGGATTCGTTCACGCAACATCTCGCGCCAGGTCGTTTTCCGGCGCACTAGATGGAGTTTTGGTCGTCGGCACAAGCGGCGTTTTCGGAGCGAGTTCCTTAATGTTGGGGACGGGGTGGAGTCGAATCAGAATCGACTGAGAGTCAAATGGATTCCGTTGCCCAACCCTCATCCTGTCAGGGTGAGGGTCGACGCGGGTGCGCCTCGCCCATTTTCGCGAAAACAAGCCCATGCACAGTAGGGATAGACAAGCAGAGCCGCGCTCCCCGCCATCTGTAGTGGGTCGGCATCGCCAAACGACGCCTCACTGCGTCTTCGCAACCTTCGGCGGCTGGGGGACGGTGATGAAGCTGGTGGCCTCTAACATGGCAGGTCCGAGCGGGGTCGGGATCTTCACCCAGAACGGCACCAGGATGCGGGTGCCCGCAACCGGCGCAAACGCGATCTCGATGTTGCGCTGGGCCGCGAGGTATTTGATGACCGGGCGATCCGGGATGTAGCCGGCGACGGGCACGAAATAGAGCGCGCAAACCACGACCGGGCCGCGATAGCCCTTCTCCGCCTTCACGCTCTCCATGCGCTTGAAATCGAGCTTGAGGTCGTAGCGCATGCGGCCGTCGAACACGGGGGCGCCGGTGTGGCAGGCCTCCGGCGACACTGGCTCGCCGGTGCCGGGCACGCGCAAGAGCGAAGCCGTCATCGGATCCCAGACGCCGCGGCGATGCGCCTCGGTGACGACGATGCGGTCAGGGTCGACCGGCGGCTCCGGCGCGATGCCGAACTCCTTCACATTGCCCTTGTCGAGGACGATGTGGATGTCCTCGGTCTTCTTCGAGGTGGTGGTGGAGGCCTGGTAGCCGGTCGCAACCAGCGCGCCGTTGACGACGCGGCCCTGCGAGGCGCCGGTGCCGGACCCGCCGGTGAAGGATTTCAGGATGCCGACGGTGCCGCCGGACGCGGCGGCCGAGAACACGTCCTCCTGGATGTCGATGGTCCAGGCGCCGCGGCCGACCGGAATGCCCGAGAGCGTCGCCTCATACTGCGCCTCGAGCCGCCCTTGCGCGGAAGCCGGCGCCATATCCCAGCCGAGGCCGCAAACGGCCATCAGGGCCAGCCAGCCGTGGGCACGCGGCCGGGGCGAGAAAGACAGAGGCATGATCACGTTCAGTTGCAATCCGATGATACCGCTAGTGTTTGTACTTAAGCCAAAACCGGCGGCAAACAATGTCAGGGGCGAGCAATCAGAGCCCGGCCGCTTGGAACCAGCCTCTCTTTCCGCCCCGATTACGCCCTTTATGTGATGGTAAGGCGTTTCAATCATTGCCGTTTTCGTGAGTGGGGACGCGC
Organism: Bradyrhizobium sp. UFLA05-108; assembly: GCF_059803455.1. NCBI lineage: Bacteria > Pseudomonadati > Pseudomonadota > Alphaproteobacteria > Hyphomicrobiales > Nitrobacteraceae > Bradyrhizobium > Bradyrhizobium sp. UFLA05-108. The sequence continues at coordinate 112,222 of NZ_JBANAZ010000015.1, forward strand.
GTACTCGATCACCGCACGCGCCCCTTGTTCCGCCGCTCCCTGCCCCTTGCTCCGCTGTCATGCCCCGGCTCGACCGGGGCATCCAGTACGCCGCGGCCCCTCAGTTGAATCACTACCGCCTCTGGAATACTGGATCGCCCGGCCAAGCCGGGCGATGACAGCGGTGGTTGGGCTGAAATCTCGGCCAAATCCTTGACTACCCGCCCCTTCCCCCCTATACGTCCGCCCGCTCCCTGCAAGGACAGAGAATTTGCACCCCCGTGGCGCCCCGAATGGCCGCCGCAAATCGCTGGGGGAACGGATAAGGATTTTTGACATGTCTCGCCGCTGCGAACTGACGGCCAAGGGCCCCCTCACCGGCCACAAGGTCAGCCACTCCAACATCAAGACCAAGCGCCGCTTCCTGCCGAACCTCGTCAACGTGACGTTCATCAGCGAAGCCCTCGAGCGCAACGTGCGCCTGCGCGTCTCCACCAATGCGCTCAAGAGCGTCGACCACAATGGCGGCCTCGATGCCTACCTCATCAAGGCTAACGCCGACGCCCTGTCGCCGCGCGCGCTGGAATTGAAGCGCCAGATCCAGAAGAAGGTCGGCGGCGCTGCGCCCGAGAAGAAGGCGAGCTAAGAATTCTTAAGAGCTGGGCCGGGGGCACGCGTAAGCGTCGCGTGGCGTAGCTTTAAGAGCGTTGAGTTTGAAGTGACGGCCGGGTCGAAAGATCCGGCCGTTTTTGTTTTTGCGGCCCCAGTTTTTGCGCTGCAACTAGATGCCTCCGTTGCGTCGTGGCCTCGGCGAAAACCTCGCGCTCACTTCAACTTTTTAACGATGCGATCGGCAGGCCGGATATGCTCGTCGTAGTTGTCATCCGAGGTGTACCCATTAGAGTGTCCTGAATCGCTTTTCTAAGTACGAGGATCTTTTTTGTCATTTGCAGACAGGCTCGTTGCGGAGCCGCAACGGGAAAAGTCGGGTGAGACGGGCGCTCAGCGCTACGACTATCAGGCTCTGTGGGGGCTTACGTTGGTTTTCGCCCATCACGGCACGAGTTCCGATTACGCGATCTCGTTCGAATTTCACGACGACATCGTCCTGCTCAACAGTTCTTCGGCCCCCTCACAAGCCTCCTTCTATCAAGTGAAAACAAAGTCAAAGGGCCATTGGACCCTGACAGAACTCACAAGTCGGAAAAAAAGGAAGAACGATCCAAACAACGGCCTGTTGCCGTCTCACGCGGGAAAGCTCTATTCCAACTACGACATCTTCCCGAGCGAAACGAACAAACTCGCGTTCGTCTCCAACGTGCCTTGTCAATTCTTTGATGCAGCGGCCACAGAGTGCTGCATGTCGGATGCAGAACCCAAAATGCTCTCCGACTTAACTGCGAAACTGCAAGCAGAGTATCCCACAGCTTCGGCAACTATCGTGGATGACTCTTTCGTTTCGTCAGGGCCGATTTGAAGTCTTCAGGACAGTTCAGCGCATATCAAGGGCAAACTTATCGAATTCGTTCACGATCAACTTGGGCCAGTAGAGTTCAATCCTGATAGTGTTTACAAAACTATAGTCGAGGAATGCCGCCTGCGCTCGAAATACACCGTATCGATACGTGACTTTGATGAGTTGATTAGTCGGAAGTCCATTACAAAGAGTCAGGTAGACGGCTGGCTAAAGGCGATTGAACTTGCGCACAGCATGCCTTCCTGGAACGAAATTGTAATCCATCTTGATGTTGGCGACGTATTGACTGTTGCAGAGCTGGCTCGCGAATGGAAGCGATACCGAGCGGTAGTCCTCGACTCGAGTGACCTCGCGGTCAACATGCTGCGCGACAAAATCCGGGTCGAGATCGATGCATGTTCGACCCTCGGCCTTCCCCTGCAGCAACTCGTGACCACTATCTACCCCTCGGTGGAGCCATTCGCGATGACGACCCTTGCACTGTTCAAGCCGGCTCGACTTAAAGTGATGATTATGTACGAGGTGTTCACACATGACCCGTCAGGAACGCTTCAAACGACTAATCCGCAGCCTGCGAACGCGTAGCTATGAAAAGCTTGCGGTTTCAAAAACTGTATCTGTGCTCCGAACTCGAAAAGTCGGCGAGGATCGCGACGTTCGATCCGAACACGACAGTAGTTCTCGGCGAGAATGACACGGGCAAGTCATGCCTGATTAAGTCGATCTATGCGGCTTTTGGAGCTGACGCCTATAAAGTTAGCCCGAGCTGGCAATCGCTCAAAGTCGACCTGCTGCTAGATTTTACAGTCAACGAAGACGCTTATCGCATACTTAGAACAGGGAGCTTCTTCGGACTCTTTGATCGCAAGGGGCAAATGATCTGGGAGGCATCCGGAGTTACGGGCGGAGTTGCCCCTCGTCTTGCCGAACTTCTCGATTTTAGGTTGACATTACAGGACCGAAACGGCGACCAAGTAGTCCCTCCGCCTGCATATTGCTTTCTTCCCTTTTATATCGATCAAGACATCGGATGGCTAAAGACGTGGAGTTCGTTCGCACGGCTGCAAATGTTTGAAGGCTATAAGCATGATGTCTCTTATTTCCACGCAGGCTTACTGCCGAATGAATACTACGTTGCTAAAGGATCGAAGTTAGAAGCGGAAAGATCAAAGGACGAATTCAAGGTAGAGAAACGCGCGCTAGACCCGTGCGACGAAACGATTGAGAAACCGGGAACGCAAAAGCGTACGGTTTGACCTTGATCCGGCATCGTTTGGCGAACAAATAACTGCGCTACTGCGAGAATGCGAGGAACTACAACGCCAGCAAGATGCCGTTCAGCGCATTTTGGTCGATTTGAGCTCTAAGCGCGTAGTGCTCCTAGAGCAGAAAGAGTTGGCAGCAAATGCCTTAGTTGAGTTAGACGCAGACTACGAGTTCCTTCGCGATTCATCCGAGCCCGAGATCGTTTGTCCGACCTGCGGGACGATTCATACGAATGACTTTTCGAATAAGTTTGGTCTCGTTTCAGACGCGGAGTCGTGCCGCAGCCTCTTGATGGAGGTTCAGCACGAAATTAATGCAATCGACGAGCAAATCGCGGTGCAGCGCGGCAAGTTCGGAACATTCGCCTGAGAGATACAGCGCATAAATTCCCTTCTGGACGAGCAGCGCGGCGAACTGAAACTTCGCGACTTAATCGCAGACGAGAGCGAGCGTCTGGTGGACGCCGCGCTCGCTGAAGAGCATCGAGATTTAGACACTAAGATTGGTCAGCTCGATGCGAGGTCCGATGAGGCGTCACTAACCATGAAATCTTACGAGCGTCGGAAATTCCAACAGCCGATAAAGGACCGCTATTTTTCTTACATGAAGGGCTTCGTCACCCGACTAAAGGTGCCCAACCTGCCTGAGAAGAACTACAAGAGAATTGACTGCTCAATTAGCGAAACTGGCAGCGATTTGCCCCGGGCTTTGCTCGCCTATTATTTGGCGTTCCTTCATACGATGCGAGCCACCACTGAATCGGCACCATGTCCGCTGGTGATCGACACGCCAGTACAACAAGATCAAGATCCCGAGAATGCCGCCCGCATGATCGAAGCATGCCTTAAAGAGGCCCCTGGGGGCACGCAGATTATCCTCGGGACAGTCGGCCTACACGGAGTAGAATACCAAGGCCATACGATAAGAACAGAGGACAAATACCGGCTGCTAAGCAAGAACGACTACGAGGCTGTCGCTCTGCATATGAAGCCATATTTTGCGCAGATGCTCAAACGCAAGTAGCTCGATGCGGCGCCCTTCGATGATTTGAAAGGGATACCCTGAGGCAGGCAGGAGACGCTTCGATGGAGCGAAGCCAAAACGAAACTATGCACGAAGCCAAGAACAAGCACGCGACCGCGCCCAGGAACGAATCCAAGAACATCGTCATCTAGTGCGACGGGACGGGCAACGAGACTTCTGAGAATATCTCCAATGTGCTGGCGCTCAATCGCTGCCTGCGCAAGACCGACAGGACGCGGCCGCTAGTGTCCTATGCCGCCGGGGTCAGCCCGTCACGGAGCCCACGACGTGGCACCGGCGGAAGACCAACATCAATCCGGTGACGGTGCCCGCCCCCGCGTTAACCGTCCATTAACCAACGCAGCCTAGCCTGCAGTGATCGTCCAGCCATCATCAGCCTGAAATGCCTTCCCGGTTCGCTCCAGGAGAAGAGCCGATGTCCGTTGAGTTGTTGACGTATGCCGAGCTTAGTGCCCGCCTCGAAATCTCGCGCGAGGCTGCTCGGTCGCTTGCCAGGCGACGCGCCTTGCCGCGCTCGCGTTCGGATGACGGCAAGACCCGGGTCGGCGTCGATTTCTCCGAGCTGCGCTACAGGCCCCGGCCGCGAATTGGCCGCCAGGCGGACCCCATCGCCGCCTCCATGGCAAAGATCGACGCATTCAGGAGCGAGGCATTCAAGGCGGAGATCGCGCGGCTCGAAGCACAGGCGGCCGTCTACAAGGCGGATTTCGAACGCGAGCGCGAGCGCGCCGATCGCCTGGCGGTCGAGCTGCTGCAGGCGGCGGCGGAGACGAGCGCAGCCAACGAGTGGGCGGCACGATTGGAAGACGAAGTGGCGACTTTGCGGACCGGCCGCCGAACCGGCGGCTCAATCGCCGGCCAGGCCGCGCTGCGATTGGGTCGTCTGGCCGCCTCCATCGTGGAATCAGACCGCGCGGCTTGCAGGTAGCACGCGAAAATCTCTCCATCCCCAGCCTGCCGGAGCAACCGCGAGGAAAGAATGACTGGCATCAACGATCTTCACGAGATGAGGGCGCGCATTGTCGTGTTTGGGGTCGGCGGCGCCGGCGGCAATGCCGTCAACAACATGATCACGGCCGGGCTGCAGGGGGTCGAGTTCGTCGTCGCCAACACCGACGCGCAGGCGCTTGCCATGTCGAAGGCCAAGCGACTCGTCCAGCTCGGCACCCATGTCACCCAAGGCCTCGGCGCCGGCTCGCAGCCTGAACTCGGACGCGCCGCCGCCGAAGAGACCATCGATGCGATCCGCGAGCAACTGGCCGGCGCACACATGGTGTTCGTCACGGCCGGCATGGGCGGCGGGACCGGCACCGGGGCGGCACCCGTGGTCGCCAAGATCGCGCGCGAGCTCGGCATTCTCACGATCGGCGTGGTCACCAAGCCATTCTACTTCGAGGGCCAGCGCCGCATGCGCTTTGCCGAAGCTGGCATCGAGGAACTGCTGAAGTTCGTCGACACCCTCTTGATCATCCCGAACCAGAACCTGTTTCGCGTGGCCAGCGAGAAGACCACATTCGCCGATGCCTTCGCCCTTGCCGACCAGGTGCTTTATTCGGGCGTGGCCTGCATCAGCGACCTCATCGTCAAGGAAGGCCTGATCAATCTCGATTTCGCCGACGTTCTCTCCGTCATGCGCGAGAAGGGCAAGGCCATGATGGGACGGGGCGAGGCTTCCGGTCCGAAGCGCGTGCTCGCCGCCGCGGTGGCCGCAATCTCCAATCCGTTGATCGAGAACCCGTCGATCAAGCGCGCCAGCGGCCTCATCATCTCCATCACCGGCGGCAGGGATCTCATGCTGTTCGAGGTCGACGAAGCCGCCACCCGCATTCGCGACGAGGCCGATCCGGACGCCAACATCATCGTCGGCGCGTCCTTTGACGAAAGCCTCGAAGGCATCGTCCGCGTCTCGGTGGTGGCGACCGGGATCGATAATCTCGACCCGGCGCAGGAGTCCCAGCCGGCGGAAAGCTCACTCACCCAGCTCGCCGGCCGCTTACGCAACGACAGCCGCCGCATCGCCGATCGCATCGAGCGCAGCGCGACCCTGCCGCAATCGGAGAGCCCCCCGCTGCAGCCGGCGGCCCGCCCACCCCTGGGGCAACCGCCAAGGCCGAATCCGGACCATGCGCGCCAGGCGGCGCCCCGGCCGGTCGATCCCTACGGCCGCCCTTCGCCGCGCAATGCGAGCGACGACGGCGTGCTCGATATCCCGGCCTTCCTGCGCCGCAGCGCCAACTGAGCGGGTGGCAAGGGCCGGGGTTGCTCGCCTCCAATGCTGGAGATGGGCCGCTGCTACGCGACTCCGGAGCGCGATGGCGAGCTGCTCGTAAGAGCCTAGCTGCAGCAACAACCTCCGCCGTCGTCCCGGCGAACGCCGGGACCCATACCCACAGGGAGTAGTTTGGCGAAGACTCGTGGTTGGCAACTTCGCGCCATAACCGCTCCCTGGGGTTATGGGTCCTGGCTTTCGCCAGGACGACAGCTTTGTTGTGGCAGGAGCAAACGCTCCTATGGAGTCGGCGAACTTCGACCGTCAGATCTGCAGACGAGCTTCTTGAGGCGCGCGGCGCGCAAATCCTTCACGCTGCCGTGCTGCGCGGGTCTTCCGCCGTTTCCTTCTTCTCCGGCTCCTTGTCGCGAGACAGCCAGGCCGGAAAACGAAGCAGGCGATCGTTACTGTCCTTTGGGAGCTCGATGGACGCCTCGATGGCCGAGCTCGGGATGTCCAGTGCAGCGTGTCCGGCCCGCACCGCATCCGCGCGCTGATCCAGTCCGCGGAGCAGCGGATCGAGCACGCTGTCGATTTCGGTCGCCACCGACAATAGGAGACTGTTGAGCTCGCGCGCCTCGGGCACGACTGCCGCAGCCGGCTCGATCGCCTTGCACAGACTATCGACGACAGGCGCAAACGCGCCGGCAGCGTGTTTGATTCGCGTTTTTATCGATTCGAGTTCGGCCAGGACGCGATCGCGCTCCCGCCTCTTTTTCTCGTCCGAAAGGCGGGCTTCGAGTTCGGCGATGTGAGCCGTCAGGGTCTCGGCTTCGGATGCAAGCGCATCGCGTCTTCCGCGCACGCGATCGAGATCGCGGCTGAGATTGTCCACTAAGTCGTCCTTTCCGAACATTGGGTTACTCCGTAGCACAGCCGTTTTGGTCTGTAAGACGGCCTTGGCGCGAACCGCCAGCCTCGCCACCGACCGGATGACCGGATCGGCCGAAACAGGCATCAACTTCGGTCGCGTCACATGGGCTGACATGTTTGGGCCGACATCGTGATCCCCCAATCGTCCACATTAGGCGACCGCATGGTTAACAAGCGGTTAATTTCAACAGCCTGACACGGCAATCGGTTATACTCGCCCCGGTAGCATCACCGGAGGGGACGCTTCGATGGAGCACGAAGCCGAAACGAAGCACGAAACCAAGCACGAACACACGATCGTACCCAGGAACGAACCGAAGAACGAACCGAAGAACATCGTCATCTGCTGCGACGGCACCGGCAACGAGATCAGCGAGAACATCTCCAATGTGCTCAAGCTCTATCGCTGCCTGCGCAAGACCGACAAAACGCGGCCGCGGCAGCTGGTGTTCTATGATCCCGGCGTCGGCACGGTCACGGAGCCTTCGACCTGGAACCGCTGGAAGGCCGACATCAAGCTGGTGCTGGGGCTCGCCACCGGCTATGGGCTCGATGACAACGTGCTCGCGGCCTATTGCTTCCTGGTCGAGCACTACGCGCCGGGCGACCAGATCTATTTGTTCGGCTTCTCGCGCGGCGCCTATACCGTGCGGGTGCTGGCGGGGCTGATCCACAAGGTGGGGCTGATCTCGCCGGAGCAGGCGAATCTCGCAGGCTCGGGGTTGATTGCCTACAAGCAATATTCCGGCACCGGGCGCGGCAACGATCTCTCCGCTCTCACGGATGCGGGCGCCGACGAGGACGGGCCGCTGCCCTCCGATCGCTTCGATCTCGCCGCGCAGTTCGCGCGCATCACCTCCTCGCGCTGGCCGACGATCCGCTTCATCGGCGTGTGGGACACGGTCGCCAGCGTGATCGTGCCGCGGCCGGACCGGCTGTACTGGCCGAGCCTGGAGGAGCTGGCGTTCACGCTGCAGAACCCGAGCGTGAAGATCTTTCGCCAGGCGATCGCGATCGACGAGCGGCGCTGCATGTTCCGCCTGAAGCAGTGGATGGAGCCGCAAGCCTTCTGGAGCAACCGCTTCGTCCCCGATGAAAAGAAGGAGCCGCAGGACATTCTGCAGGTGTACTTCGCCGGCGTGCATTGCGACGTCGGCGGCGGCTATGCCGAAACCGGCAGCGCGCTGTCGAAATATCCGCTGCTGTGGATGATCGACGAGGCGAGCAAGGCGGGGCTGCATTTCAACCCGCGCACGGTGAACCAGCTCGCCTGGGGCATTCAGCGCAAGAACAGCCCGTTCACCTACGTCGCGCCCGATGTGAAGGGCGAGATGCACAATTCGATGACGGCGGCCTGGCGCGTGCTCGAATACATCCCGAAGAGCGCGAAGTACAAGGAATGGCCGGAGCGCCAGGTCCATTTCGGCTTCTACATCCCCGACTGCGAGCCGCGCCTGATCCCCGAAGGCGCGCATGTGCATGAGAGCGTGGTGCAGCGGATGGCTGACGTGCCGGAGTACAGGCCGGTGAATCTGCCGAAGGATTTTGTCACCGTGCCGATGCCGGTCGGCCCGCACGCGCCGACGACGGTGGAGGCAGCGTGAGGGGTGGGGTGAGTGGCGATGTGAGGTGAGGCGGGAGCGCGCCACACACTCCACTGTCATCGCCCGATTTAATCGGGCGATCCAGTATTCCAGAGGCGGTAACGAATACGGAAAGGCCGCGGCATACTGGATGCCCCGGTCGAGCCGGGGCATGACGGCGGGAATGATGGTTACTGCTTCCTTAATCGCATCGAAGAATCGCTAAAATGCTTGCTCAACAGTTAGCGTGATGGTGCGACACCCCATGCCATTCCTTCCCGCAAGGACGCATTTCGCGTAAGGAGGACAAGCGACATGCAGCATCCGCGACGATTTACACGCGTCAAGCCGAGCGGGCTGGTGTCGCGACAGGCCAAGATCATCACGGACCCGAAGGCGCCGGTGATCAACTGCACGCTGATCGACTATTCGCCGGGCGGCGCCTGCGTCGATCTCGGCGGCCAGGTCAAAGTCCCCGACCGCTTCGAGCTGCTCCACGTCAACACGAAGAAGCGCTGCCGCGTCGCGTGGAAGCGCGGGACGAAGATTGGCGTGGTGTTTTAAGGGGGCGATACGACCGAGCGGCGATAGCCACACAAACGTACCCGCTCAAGACTTGTCCTTCCGCCACCGTGCCTTTGCGCCCGCGACGATCTGCATGGCGACGCCGGCGATCCAGCCGATGAAGACGAGATACGTCCACGCGATGTGCGGCTCCTCGCGCAGCACGATGACGGCAACGGAGGCGAAGGCGGTCACGCTGGCGCAGAGGGTGCCGGCCGAGCTCAGGAATTCCGCGGCGTCGATTTGCTCATGCGCCTGGTCGAAGGGAAGCTGCGGCGTGTCGATGCCGAGATAGAAGCCGACGGCACCCAGCAACATCATCAGCACCAGAAAGCCCTGCGTGGTCAGCATCGGGATCGCCGACCCGACATAGGCGCCGACGAACAGGCCGCACGCCGCCCCCGCCAGCGCCAGCCCGCAACGCTCGAGCAGGTGGGCAGACTTCCGGACACCATAGCGCATGGCAGGCCTCGCGGGGTTTTGTGATCGCGAGGTTAGGCTAATTTCGGGAGTGGCGGAAGGTTGGTAGAGTCACGGAGGGGTGATGCGGGGTGGCGGTGATGCGACGGCAGCGCAGCTGATTCCCTCGTCGTCCTGGCGCAAGCCGGGACGACATCATTATTGTGGTCGCGACATCGCGCGCAACGACCAGTAAGCCTCACCGCGCCCCGAACGTCGTCTTGCCGAACAGCGCCTTCTGTGTCGAGGGCTGCGAGCGCCAGTATTGCGGCGGGGCGTCGACGACACCGCCGAGCTCGGCGGCGGCGTGCCAGCCCCAGCGCGGATCGTAGAGCATCGCCCGCGCCAGCGCGACCATGTCGGCCTTCCCGGAAGCGACGATCTCCTCGGCATGCCTAGCTTCGGTGATCAGGCCGACCGCGATCGTCGTCACGTCGGTCTCGCGCTTGATGGCCTCCGCGAACGGCACCTGGTAGCCGGGGCCGAGTGGAATCTTCTGCAGCGGCGACACGCCGCCGGAGGAGGCGTCGACCCAGTCGATGCCGTGCTTTTTCAGCTCGCGCACGAATTCGATGGTCTGCGGCAGATCCCAGCCGCCCTCGACCCAGTCGGTCGAGGACACGCGCATGCCGATCGGCTTGTCATGCGGGAACACCGCGCGCACGGCGTCGAACACCTCGAGCGGAAAGCGCATGCGGTTTTGCAAGGACCCGCCATACTCGTCGGTGCGGTGGTTGGAGATCGGCGAGAGGAACTGGTGCATGAGATAGCCGTGCGCGCCGTGCAGCTCGATCGCGTCGATGCCGAGGCGCTCCGCGCGGCGCGCGCAGTCGACGAAGGCGTCGCGGATGCGGACCATGCCAGCGCGGTCGAGCGCGGTTGGGGCGGCCTCGCCCTCCTTGTTCGGCAGCGCACTTGGGGCGACCGTCTGCCAGCCGCCCCGCTCCGCTGCGATCAACTGCCCGCCGTCCCAGGGACGCGCGGAAGAGCCCTTGCGGCCGGCATGCGCAAGCTGCATCGCGACCGCCGCGGTGGAATGCTTGCGCACCGAGGCGATGATCTGCTTCAGCGCCGCCTCGCAGGCATCGCTGTAGAGCCCGAGGCACCCCGGCGTGATACGCCCGATCGCCTCGACATGCGTCGCCTCGATGCAGAACACGGATGCGCCCGACAGCGCCAGCGAGTTGACGTGGGTGAAGTGCCAGTCGGTGGCGACGCCGTCCTCGGCCGAATACTGGCACATCGGCGACACCATGACGCGGTTCTTCAGTTTCAGACCGCGCAGCTCGATCGGGGAAAACAGGGCGCTCATGCGGGAGGTTCCGGCGGATAGAGGGCGATGAGGGAAGTGTAGTGGGCGCGAGGTGGAATGCTAGCCGCGCTGCGGGCATGGCGGTTAGCGGCGGGCTGCATTGCGCTTTCGCCAGGGCGACGCCGGGATTTTACTCCACCAGCGTGAACTGCAGCAGCAGCGTGCGCTGCAGAAAGGAAAAATTATCGTCCGAGACCAGCGTCAGCACGGTCTCGCCGTCCGCGCCGACATGGGCGTCGATGCCTTCCATGTTGTCGATCTCGTGGCCGAGATCGGCGGCGAACAGCTCGGGGCCGTCGACCAGCGCGCCCGGCGCAATCGACTTCAGGGGGATCGCGCGGATGCGGATGTTGACGCCGGTGAACCAGGAGAATTTTCGCTCCAGGATCAGAAGTCCGCCGGAGGGCAGCAGGACGGCGTCGCTGATGTCATAATTCTCGGTGCGGCGCACGCTGAACTGGCCGGGCGAGGGACCGCCGATCAAAAACGCGATCAGGTTGCCGTCGCGGTCGAGCCCGCGCTCGGAGAAGGCGATCAGCGTGCCGGCCAGCGGCTGGCCCTTTTGCGGGTCCTTGGGCACGAACACCAGCGCTTCCAACCCCTTGTTGCGCGGCAGCGTCCGCGCCGCCGCCGGCAGCGGCAAGACCTCGCCGCGGGCACGGGTGAATCCCTTGGAGAAATCGAAGCGCATCAGCGCATTGACGCGCTCGAGCCCGACATAGACGAGGGAGCCGTCGAGCGCGATCGATTCGGTGTCGTACCAGTAGCGCTTCTCGGTGATCGGCCGCCCCTCGGCGTTCAGGATCGGCGCGGCCTCGACGTTATCGAGCCCGACCATGTCGCGCCCCGCGTAGCGGATGGTCCCGCTGAACCACGCGCCCTGATCGGAGATCGCGATGAAGCGCTCGCCTTTTGCGTCGAGAAAACGGATGCCGGAGAGGCCGCCGAAGCCACGATAGGGCGAGGTCAGCACCAGGCCGCTGCGATACTCCAGCGCGCCGAAGCGGGTTCGCGCGCGATCGCGCGGCTCGAACACAGGGATCTGCCGCGCGTTGACCTCGATGGCGACCGGCTCGGTGACGGTGTGCTCGGGCTGGTCCGCCGATCTTGCCCGCGGTTGGGTCGCGGGTTCGGCGCACGCAGCTCCGGGAAGCGCTGATATCGCGGCTCCCGCCGCTTGGCCGAGAAATCGGCGGCGGGAGAAGCGTGCGGTCACGAATGCAGTTTGCGGCGCGGCCGGCTCGCAGGTTGCGCAGGCGCTGAGTGGGTCTCGCTGAACAGCTCGGCGAGCTTCTCGGTAATTGCGCCGCCAAGCTCTTCGGCGTCCACGATCGTCACCGCGCGGCGATAGTAGCGCGTGACGTCGTGGCCGATGCCGATCGCGATCAGCTCCACCGGCGAGCGCGTCTCGATCTCCTCGATGATGTGCCGCAGGTGCCGCTCGAGATAGTTGCCGGCATTGACCGACAGCGTGGAATCGTCGACCGGCGCGCCGTCCGAGATCATCATCAGGATCTTGCGCTGCTCGGTGCGCCCGAGCAGGCGCTTGTGCGCCCAGTCGAGCGCCTCGCCGTCGATGTTCTCCTTGAGCAGGCCCTCGCGCATCATCAGGCCGAGATTCTTGCGCGCACGGCGCCACGGCGCGTCCGCCGACTTGTAGATGATGTGGCGGAGATCATTGAGGCGGCCGGGATTGGCCGGCTTGCCAGCGGCGAGCCACGCCTCACGCGATTGCCCGCCCTTCCAGGCGCGCGTGGTGAAGCCGAGAATCTCGACCTTGACGCCGCAACGCTCCAGCGTGCGCGCCAGAATGTCGGCGCAGGTCGCCGCCACCGTGATCGGGCGGCCGCGCATCGAGCCGGAATTGTCGAGCAGCAGCGTCACCACGGTGTCGCGGAACGTCGCCTCCTTCTCGCGCATGAAGGACAGCGGGTGATAGGGATCGGTCACCACGCGCGACAGCCGCGCCGGATCGAGAATGCCCTCTTCGAGATCGAACTCCCAGGCCCGGTTCTGCTGCGCCATCAGCCGGCGCTGGAGCCGGTTGGCGAGACGGGCGACGATGCCTTGCAGATGCGCGAGCTGCTTGTCGAGGTAAGAGCGCAGCCGCTCCAATTCGTCATGGTCGCAGAGGTCCTCGGCGGCGATCACCTCGTCGAACTTCGGCGCGAAGGCGTGATATTCCGGCCCGCGCGGCTCGTTGGCCCCGCGCGAATTCGGCCGCGTCGCTTCCCCCGGCGTCTCGTCGTCGCCGAGCTCGCCGTCGTCGAAGGTGTCTGATGTCGAGGCCTGCGCGCTTTCCATCGCGCTCTCGCTCATCTCCTCCGTGGTCGCCTGCGCCTGGTCGGCGCTCATCTCCTGCGCGGCGTCGGAATCGGGCGAGCCTTCCGCGCCGGCCTGGTCGTTGTCGCCGTCGCGGTTGTCGTCCTGATTGTCGTCCTCGTCGGAATCGGCGTTGCGCTCATCGCCGAGGTCGAGCGCGGAAAGCAGGTCATGCACGGCGTCGCCGAATTTGGTCTGGTTCTCGACCAGGCCATCGAGCCGGTCGAGCCGCCTGCCGATCTTGTCCTCCAGCGTCGGCCGCCAGAGATCGACCATCTTCTTGGCCGCCGCCGGCGGCGCCATCCCGGTCAGGCGTTCGCGCACCAGCATCGCGAGCGCATCCGCCAGTGGCGCATCGGCGCGGTCGGTGATCTCGTCGAACTTGCCGCGATGGAAATGATCATCGAGCATCGCGGTGAGGTTTTTCGCAACGCCCGCCATGCGGCGCGCGCCGATCGCCTCGACCCGAGCCTGCTCCACCGCCTCGAACACGCCACGCGCCTGCGGGTTGCCCGGCATTAGCTTGCGGTGCAGTTTCGGATCGTGACAGGCGAGCTTCAGCGCGATCGAGTCGGCGTGGCCGCGCACGACCGCAGCATCGCGCTTCGTCATTTTCCGCGCCGGCTCGGGCAGCCGCGCCTTGCCGGGCGCAAGGCCAGGGCGCTCGGCAGCAAAGCTGACGTCGAGCTCGGGCGTCTTGGCGATCGCCTTCAGGCATGACGCCACCGAGCGCTTGAACGGCTCGGTCGGCGCTTCCTTGGTGTTGCGGAATTTCGAGTTGGATGATGATGTGCTCATAGCGACTTCGTAAACGAATGGCGCGTCACGCCGCCGGGATAGCCGTCAATGGCGCCGAATTCTTCGTACCCGCAGGAACGATAAAAGCCCGGCGCCTGAAAACTCATCGTGTCCACATGGGATCGAACCGCGCCGATCCGCCTTGCTTCGTCTTCGATCGCCGCGATCAGCTTCGTTCCATGACCTTGGCCACGATGTTTCTGGTCGATCCAGAAGAACTGAATGAACAGAACCGTTGTCCAGATCTGGCCGACGACCCCACCGACGATCTTGCCGCGGTCCTTTAGCGAAACCGCAAGGCCCTTCAGTCTCTGCGTCCCCATGTGCTCGTGGTTGTAACCAGCGAGCCCGGCGAGCACAGCCTTCTTGGTGGTCCCAATGGTGCGCTCGACGGTAATGGTTGGCATGGATCAGCTAAGCGCCACGTTGACCGCCGATTCCGGCAGCTCCGCATTGAAGCAGCGCTGGTAGAACTCGGCGACCAGGGGACGCTCGAGCTCGTCGCACTTGTTGAGGAAGGTGACACGGAAGGCGAAGCCGATATCGCCGAAAATGTCGGCATTCTCCGCCCAGGTGATCACCGTGCGCGGGCTCATCACCGTCGACAGATCGCCATTGGCAAAGGCGTTGCGGGTGAGATCGGCAAGGCGAACCATCTTGTTGACGATGTCGCGGCCTTCCTGGGTGCGATAGTGCTTGGCCTTCGCCAGCACGATCTCCACTTCCTCGTCATGGCCGAGATAGTTGAGCGTGGTGACGATCGACCAGCGGTCCATCTGCCCCTGGTTGATCTGCTGGGTACCGTGATAGAGGCCCGAGGTGTCGCCGAGGCCGACGGTGTTGGCGGTCGAAAACAGGCGGAACGCCGGATGTGGCTTGATCACCTTGTTCTGGTCGAGCAGCGTCAGGCGGCCGGAGACCTCCAGCACGCGCTGGATCACGAACATCACGTCCGGGCGGCCGGCGTCGTATTCGTCGAACACCAGTGCGACGTTGTGCTGGAGGGCCCAGGGCAAAATGCCGTCGCGGAATTCGGTGACCTGCTTGCCGTCCTTGACCACGATCGAATCCTTGCCGACGAGGTCGATACGGCTGATGTGGCTGTCGAGATTGACGCGCACGCACGGCCAGTTGAGGCGCGCGGCGACCTGCTCGATATGGGTGGATTTGCCGGTACCGTGATAGCCCGTCACCATGACGCGGCGGTTCTTGGCGAAACCTGCGAGGATCGCGAGCGTGGTGGCGCGGTCGAAACGATAATCGGCATCGACTTCGGGCACGTGAGGATCGACTTCGGAATAGGCCGGCACTTCGAGATCGCTGTCGATCCCGAAGACCTGGCGCACCGACACCTTCATGTCGGGCAAACCGTTGACTTCCTCAACTTTGGACAAGGCGGCGGTCGTCATTCATCCTCCGAGGCCCCGGGCGGTCCCGAGACCAGTAATTTGCACTTTGACTGCGGCTGGGTGCAGTTGCGAACCTATCAGAGACCACGTGCCGGCAGAAGCCCGCGCCCCAATCAAAGTTCCGTTGTCTTTTCATTTAGATAGGCAAGGAACGCGAATTTTGGAAGGCTGCCCTGCGAATCACGCTCGAATTTCGCGCCTGGCAGGCGCCTTGCAGCGAACTTTGGCACTTTGGTTGCCGCTCCCTACTTATGTAAGGTCTGAACCTCGATGCCCCTGCCCGACACAGAGACGACGTGACGTCCTTCCTCGATCCCTTCATCGACTTCGTCTCGGCCCATGCGGGGCTGGCGTACCTGACACTCTTCCTCGCGGCGCTGCTGGAGGCTGTTCCGGTGGTGGGTTCGGTCGTTCCCGGCTCGACCATCATCCTGGCGCTGAGCGCCCTGATCCCGGGCGGCGAACTCAAACTGCAATGGGTGCTGCTGGCCGCCGCCCTCGGCGCCGTTGTGGGTGACGGCTCGGCCTATTGGATCGGGCACAAGCAGCAGCGCGAGATCCTCAATAGCTGGCCTCTGACCAACTATCCCCGCGTGATCGAGGAGAGCGAGAGCTTCTTCCGCCGGTTCGGCACTTGGGCGGTGTTCTTCGCCCGCTTTGTCCCCCCGATCCGGGCTTTCGTGCCGGTCACCGCCGGCGCGCTCGGCATGGCACCGGCGCGCTTCTATGCGGTCAATATCCCTGCGATCCTGGTCTGGGCGCCGGCGCACGTACTGCCCGGCGACCTCGCGATTTCGGCGTGGCACAGCTATGCCGGCCTGCCGCACCACGGACATCCCGCCAAGCACATCTGGATGCTCACTGTCGTCGGCGTCGCAATCGTTGTGGGCCTCGTGATCTGGTTCGTCCGCCGGAGGCACGGCAGCGGGGTCGCGGCGGCGAAGCCGGGGGGTTAGAGCTTCAGACGCATTCCTTCCTCATCCTGAGGAGCCTGCGAAGCAGGCGTCTCGAAGGATGGCCGCGGGCAAGATCCGGGCCTTCATGGTTCGAGACGCGCGTTCGCGCTCCTCACCATGAGGGTCTTGCAATGCGATCAGGCTAGCTTCTGGTATCTGTCGCCGTCGTCCGCCGTCCCGGTGCCGGCCCAACATAACGCGCCCGCGGCCTAATCAGCCTTCCGTGCTGCAATTGCTCGCTCGCGTGCGCGATCCAACCGACGCTGCGGGCCATTGCGAACAGTGCGAGCTCGCTGCCGGCTGGCAGGCGCAGGGCGTGCACGAGCACGGCGAGCGCATAGTCGATGTTGACGAGCTCGCCGGTCGCCTCCGCAATCCGCTCCGGCACCTCGCGGGTGAATTTTCGCGGCGCCCCGGCGCGTGCCAGCGCGTTGAGCAGCGACTGTGCGCGTGGATCGCCGCGCTTGTAGACGCCGTGGCCGAAGCCGGCAAAATGCTCGCCGAGCGCGACGCGCTCGCGCACCATCGGCTCGACGTCGCGATCGATCAGTGTCTTCACGAGCTGCGAGGCCAACACGCCAGCGCCACCGTGTTTTGGACCTTTGAGCGCAGCGAGACCGGCAATGACGGCATCGTAGAGATTGAGGCCGGTCGAGGCGGCGCAGCGCGCGGTGAAGGTCGACGCGTTCAGCTCGTGCTCGGCGAGCAGCACCAGCGCGCGGCGGATGAGATCGGCTGCATGCTTGTTGTCGGGTGCCCAGGCGAGCGCGATCTGCTGGTGCAGTGGCGCGGCTGACGGCTCGGCATTGAGCATGGTCGCAACCAAAAGCCGGACGATGCGCGCCCCGACCATCGCGCGGCCATCGGGCGCGCGGGTGAAGGCGCGGGGATCGGCGCTCGCGGCAAGCGCCAGCACCGCGATGGCGCGGTCGATCGGCGCGGCGCGGCGCGCGGCCTCGGCGATCGCGCGCATCTCGCCGGAGACGTGGGGGCAATTGTCTGATGCAAAGGGATCGACGCCCGAGACGTCCCAGAGCAGCGTCGCGGCATGCTCCAGCGTGTCCCGCTCGGCGAGATCGACGCAGTTCACGCCACGATAGATCGCGCCCTCTTCCGTGATGGTCGCGATCTCCGTGTCCATCACCGGCAGGTCGGCATCGAAGCTGCGCAGGCCCCGCGGCTCGGGCGATGGGGCGCGGCGCTCCTTCAGGCTGCGGACGTCCTCGGCGCGGTAGCGGTTCTTGCGCGAATCCGCCGTCGGCTCGGACCGGATCAGGCCGCGGCTGACATAGGCGTAGAGCGTCGCCGGCGAGATCGCGAGCTCGGCGGCGGCCTCGCGGGCCGAGAGGTAGAGGTCCTCCGAATTTTCCATATTGATTTATGTAATCAAGATTGATCAATCTGTCGAGAGGCCTGACCTTTACATCGTGAAAGGAGACAGGCCATGAACATCCATCTCACCAAAAGCCAGATCGGGCTGGACGGGGTTCCCGCCGCCGAGACCGTGCTCAGCCATGTCGATGGCGAGCGCGGCGAGCTGATCATCGCCGGCGAGCATGTCGGTACCCTCGCCCGCCAGTCGAGTTTCGAGGGCGTCACCGCGCGGCTCTGGAACGGCGCGAGCCGGAGCACGCTCAGCGAAGCCAATGTGCGCGCGAGCCTCGGGCTGGCACGCGAACGCGCCTTTGCGCGACTGCCGGACCTTTTGCCGGCAACCCGCGGCGTGGGCATCATCGACGGCTTTCGCGCGGCGGTCGCGGGCTTGCGTGCCGAGAACGGGCTGGCGCATGAGGCGACCATCGTCGGCGCGTTTCCGGTGATCGCGGGCGCGCTGGTGCGACAGGCGAAGCGACTTGATCCGGTCGCACCGAATCCGGATGCGAGCCATGCCGCCGACACACTCAAAATGCTGCGCGGCGCCGCGCCCGAGCCGCGCGAGGTCGCGGCGCTGGATGCCTATCTCGTCACGGTCTGCGATCACGGCATGAACGCCTCGACCTTCGCCACGCGCGTGGTGGCCTCGACGCAGGCCGATCTGTTCGCCGCCGTCACCGCCGGCTATTGCGCGCTGACGGGACCCCTGCATGGCGGCGCGCCGGAGCCGGTGCTGGAAATGCTGGATGCGATCGGCTCAAGCGAGCGGATCAAGCCGTGGGTCGATGCCACGCTTAAGCGCGGGGAACGGCTGATGGGGTTTGGCCATCGTGTCTACCGCGTGCGCGATCCGCGCGCCGACGTACTGAAGGCCGCGATCGAGCGGCTTGCCGCCGACGGCGCCGACCTGCCGTTCGCCGGCGAGGTCGAGGCCTATATCCGCGCCGCGCTGCGCAGGAAGAACCCTGAGCGACCGCTGGAGACCAATGTCGAGTTCTTCACCGCGATGCTGCTCGATGCCCTCGCCATCCCGCGCCAAGCCTTCACGCCGATTTTTGCCGTGGCGCGCGCCGCGGGCTGGACCGCGCATGCGCTCGAGCATCGCCGGACCGGACGGCTGATCCGGCCGAGTTCATCGTATGTGGGGGCGATGCCGAGCTAAACGCGACCGCACAACACAATGTCGTCCCGGCGAAAGCCGGGACCTCCGCGCGAGCGCCTGCGCTCGTCGCGATTACCCCAGGGAGTGGTTGCGGCGCGAGCTGATAACCAGAGGTCTTCGCAAAACTGCTTCCTGTGGCTACGGGTCCCGGATCTGCGCTTCGCTTGTCCGGGACGACGAGGTGGAAAGGCCGCCCTACGCCTCCCGCACCACCGTCTTCAGATAATTATACGCCTTGATGATCTCGATCAGGCGGTCTTCGGTGGAACGGTCGCCGCCATTGGCGTCGGGGTGGTGCTGCTTCACCAGCGCCTTGTACTTGGTCTTGACGTCGGCGAGCGTGGCGTCGGGGCCGAGACCCATCACCTGAAGCGCCTTGCGCTCGGCGTTCATCACCTTGCGTGTTTCGGCCTTGGGCTGGGCCTCCGGGCCGCGGCGCCAGTTGGCGCGGCCGTTGATCTCGCTGAACATGCTGAACGGATCGAAGGCGCCATCGATCTCGGCTTCCGCCCCCTTCTTGACGCCGCCATTGGCGCCCATCTTCCAGGTCGGACGGTGGCCGGTGAGCGCATCCTTCTGGTAGCGCGCGACGGCGTCGGCATTCATGCCGGAAAAGAAATTGTAGTTCTGGTTGTACTCGCGCACGTGATCGAGGCAGAAGTGCCAGTACTCGCGCGAATTTTCGCGGCCCTTCGGCGCGCGATGGCTGCCCTTGTTCTGGCAACCGGTCCATTCGCAGGCGACCACGGTCTCGCGCGGCTTCGCTTCCGGCTTCGCACCTCTCGGCTTGACGCGGATGGAGTCGAAGAATTTTGATGAATCGATCGGCATGACTGACTTTGACTACGCAATGCAAAAACCTTCAAGTCTTGACATTGCAAATGGCGTAGAAGCACGGGAATTCAGGGAACGCGATCGCGCGACTTAACGGCTCACAGGACTGGCAACGACATGGCTACACAAGACACTATCAGCAACAAGTTGCGCGAAGCTTTCTCGCCGGACAGCCTGCAAGTGGTCGATGAATCACATTTGCATGAAGGCCATGCGGGCCACCGGGCAGGCGGCGAGACGCATTTCCGCGTTTATATCGTGTCTGATGCCTTCAAAGGGAAGAGCCGGGTCGAGCGTCACCGCATGATTAATTCGACGCTGGCCGCGGAACTCTCCGGCGGCGTGCACGCCCTCGCCATCCACGCGCAGGCGCCGGGGGAAGGCAACGGGGGATAAGACTGTCAGCGCACAACCGCCGGTTTGATTCCGGGTATGATATGCTTCAGCGAGGTATGACATGGACGGTCCTTCCTGGGTTGAGTTGGTCGAGCGGAATGTCGCCAGATTTGGCGACGTTGTGGCAGGCATTGATCCCGCCCACTCAGACATTCCGGAATTTTTCGGAGACGGGAACGATCGCGCCTGGATCGGCCGGTTCGTGAGTTTTGTCATCGAGACCATCGAAGGGCATATCGGCTTCGTCAAATTCCAGTCAGCCTATTATGAAGCGTGCGGCCTGCCCGGGCTGATGGCGCTGTCGTCCGGAATCAACCAAGCGCGGGCGGCCGGTATTGGCGTCATCCTCGACGCCAAGCGAGGCGATATCGGCGCGACCGCAGCCGCCTATGCACGAGCCTATCTGATGCCGGCCCATGCCGGCGGAAGCGGCGACTTCGAAGCAGATTGCCTCACCGTCAATCCCTTGATGGGGCCCGATACGCTTGAACCCTTTGTCGACTGCGCGAACCGCTTTGGCAAAGGCCTGTTCGTACTGTGCCGCACCTCCAATCCCGGCGCAGGCTGGCTGCAAGATAGGATGACGGGAAATCGCTTCGTCTCCGATCGCCTTGCCGATCTCATCGCGGGGATGAGAGCCGGCAGCGGACCTTCCGGGCTCAACGCTGTGGGCGCGGTGGTGGGTGCTACGGTCCCGCATGAGGGTCGGCGCCTGCGTCAATTGCTCCCGCGCTCAATCATCCTGGCACCAGGGCTGGGCGCCCAGGGCGCGGATCCCTCGGCCATTCATTCCCTTCGAGGAAACACACCGGGCGATTTGCTGATCCCGGTGTCGCGGGGTCTGACCCGCGTGGACGATCGTCGCCTGTCGGCAAATGACTATCAGCAACTTTTGGTCCACAGGATCAGCGCACTCAAAGCGGCGGTCGCCTATGACTATCGGACCAGTCAGGCTATGCCAGCCTGAGCTTCTGACGTCCCTGCAAATTGGCAAACGCTAGAACGACGTCCCTGCCCGCCTCGGCTTGGCTTCCTCCACCTCCGCCTCGCGCGGCACCGGTGAAATACGGAGTGCGGTGATGCGGTTGCGCTCGCGGCGCAGCACGCGGAAGCGGAAGCCGTGGAACGTAAAGCTCTGGCCGCGGTCGGGGATCGAGCGCGCCTCGTGAATGACGAGGCCGGCGACCGTCGTTGCCTCTTCATCGGGCAGGCGCCAGTCCATGGCGCGGTTGAGATCGCGGATCGGCACCGAGCCGTCGACCACGACCGAGCCGTCGGGCTGGGCGCGCACGCCCGCGACGACCACGTCGTGCTCGTCGGAGATGTCGCCGACGATCTCTTCCAGAATGTCTTCCAGCGTCACAAGACCTTCAACTTCGCCGTACTCGTCGACCACGAGCGCGAAATGGGTCTTGCGACGGCGGAACGCCTTGAGCTGCTCGGACACGGTGCGCATCTCCGGCACGAACCACGGCGGCAGCGCGATGGTCGAGGCGTCGATGCGCGAGGTGTCGCCTTCGGAAGCGCGAATGGCGCGCAACAGATCCTTGGCGTGGAGCACGCCGATGATGTTTTCGGGCTTGTCGCGCCACAGCGGAATGCGGGTGTATTCGGTTGCCAGCACCTCGCGCACCAGTTCCTCCGACGGCAGGTCGGCGTTGATCATCATCATCTCGGTGCGATGGATCATGACGTCGGAGACCTGAAGCTCGCGCAGGTCAAGGAGGCCGCCGAGCATGTCGCGGTCCTGCTTCTCGACCTTGCCTTCATGGTGCAGGAGGTCGACCGCGCCGCGCAGGCGCTCGGTCGGCGACAGGATCGCCTGGTGCTCGCCGGCGAGGCCAAACAGCCGCATCAAGAGGCGCACGATGACTTCCACCACGGTCAGCAACGGCCCGAGCACGTACATCGTCAGCCGCATCGGACGCGCCACGGCAAGCGCGACGCGATCAGGCGCGTTGATGGCGATGGTCTTTGGCAAGACTTCCGCGAAGATCACGACCAGTGCCGTCATCACGCCGGTCGCATAGAGCACGCCGACCTCGCCGAACCAGGTGGTGAAGATGCCGGTTGCGATCGCCGAGGCCCCGATGTTGGCGATGTTGTTGCCGAGCAGCAGCGCGCCGATCAGGCGCTCGCGCATGTCGAGCAACTGGGAGACGACATCGGCCTCGTGATGACCCTGCTTCGAAAGCCGCAGCATGCTGGCGCGCGAGGCGCCGGTCAGCGCCGTCTCGCTGGCGGCGAAAAACGCCGAGACCAGGAGGCAGAAGACGACGATGGAGAAACCGAGCCAATCCATGACCCAACCGCCGATGTCAATCGCTCATCACGCGTTGCGCGCGAGCTTGTCGTTGAGGAAATCGCGCACCAGCGACGGCTCGACATCCTTTGCGATCACCGCGCGCCCGACGGCTTCCAGCAGGATGAAGGTGAGCTTGCCGCGCTTGACCTTCTTGTCCTGTCCCATCAGCGCCAGCAGCGCGTCGGCGTCGGCAAGCCCTTCCTGCGCGAAGCCGGCGATGTCCTGGAGCCGCGTCGGCAGCCCTGCTTCCGCAAGGTGGCGTTCGACGCGCGCAGCGTCCGTCGCACCGATCATGCCGAGCTTTGCGGAAAACTCGGCCGCCAGGACCATGCCGATGGACACGCCCTCGCCGTGAAACAGCCGGTCGGAGAAGCCGGTGGCGGCTTCCAAGGCGTGACCAAAGGTGTGGCCGAGATTGAGCAGCGCCCGCTCGCCGGTCTCGCGCTCGTCGCGCGAGACGACGCCCGCCTTGGCGCGGCACGAGGTCGCAATCG
This sequence comes from Bradyrhizobium sp. UFLA05-108, assembly GCF_059803455.1. Taxonomy (NCBI): domain Bacteria; kingdom Pseudomonadati; phylum Pseudomonadota; class Alphaproteobacteria; order Hyphomicrobiales; family Nitrobacteraceae; genus Bradyrhizobium; species Bradyrhizobium sp. UFLA05-108. The sequence goes on from NZ_JBANAZ010000015.1 coordinate 135,098, forward strand.
CGTGCTCGCGCGCCGAGCCACCCCTGAAGATGTCGGCGTGGTTCTTCTCCAGCCAGGTGAAGAAAGCCACGTCGCCGAGCACGCCATATTTGGCGACCTCGGCATAGCCGGCGCGGAATTGCCGCGGCGACAGCGTGTCGAGCACGGCGGTGTCGGCAATGACAAGCACCGGCTGGTGGAAGGCGCCGAGCAAATTCTTGCCCTGCGGTGAGTTGATGCCGGTCTTGCCGCCGACGGATGAATCGACCTGCGCCAGCAGGGAGGTCGGCACCTGCACGAAATCCACGCCGCGACGCAGGATCGCCGCTGCAAAGCCGGCGAGATCGCCGACCACACCGCCGCCAAGCGCGATGACGAGATCGTTGCGCTCGATCTTCGCCGCGATCAGTGCCTCGCTGACCTTTTCGAGCCCGGCATAGGTTTTGGAAATCTCGCCTTCCTCGACGACGATGCGCGAGGTCGGGATGCCCGCATCCGCGAGCGAGGCTTCAGTCGGCTCCAGCCAATGCCTTGCGACGGTGCGATCCGTCACGATCGCGGTGCGCACGCCAGGGCGCAGGTGCGCGATGCGCGCGCCGAGCGAGGCCAGCACGTCGCGGCCGATGACGATGTCGTAGGTGCGCTCGCCGAGCGCGACGTCGACGATAACGGGGTCTGAATGTTTCAACGGCGCGGTCATCTCGCGGCACTCGCTACATCGGAAGGCTGGCCGCCGCAAAGATAGGTACGCAGCGTCTCGAGACACTCCTCCACGATCCGGTCATGCGGCACGTCGCGCGAGGAGATCGTAAGGTCGGCATTCTGGTAGACCGGCTCTCTCTCGCTCAGCAGCCGGGTCACCGTCCCCTCGGGATCGGCGGTTTGCAGCAGCGGGCGATCGGCCCGGCGGCGCACCCGCCGCATGATGACGTCATGATCGGCCCTGAGCCAGATCGAGACCGCCTTGGCCGCAATGCGCGCCCGCGTCTCCTCGCGCATGAAGGCGCCGCCACCGGTGGCGAGCACCAACGGCCCGCTGTCCAGAAGGCGCGCGATCACCCGCGTCTCGCCGTCGCGAAAATAAGGCTCGCCATGGCGCTCGAAAATTTCAGGTATGGTCATGCCGGCGGCCGCCTCGATCTCGGCGTCGGCATCGAGGAAGGGCAGCTTAAGCCGGGCCGCGAGGCGTCGGCCGATGGTGGATTTGCCGACCCCCATCATGCCGATCAGCACGATCGACCGGCCCGCAAGCGCCGACAGAATGTCGGGCTCGGGCAAGCTTGGGGCTGGCATGGCGGCGTCGGACATGGATCTCGCTCAATCTGCCGCCAAAGGCGGCATCTCGGGCCACCTATACGACCCCGCAGGGGCCCTCGCCAGAGACTCTTGCCACGAAACGGCGAACATGTTGGATGATTTCATTGGTTAATTCGCCCCGACGGGACCCCTACCGAGACCTCGCCCGATGCCCAGCCTGTTCCGCTTCCTGACGGTCGTCGCCGTCCTCGCCGGCATCGTCTATGGCGTGGTCTTCACGCTGGCCAATTTCGTCAATCCAAAACCGCGGGAAATGACGGTGACCATCCCGCCGGAGAAATTTCTCAAGAAATAGCCGCTAGCCTGAAGGGCATGCCCACCAAGCCCTCAAATATCCAACTGACCGGCCTGTTCCTCGACATGCTCGCGGCGGAACAGGGCGCCGGCCGAAATACGCTCGACGCCTACCGGCGCGACCTCACCGACTTCTCCGACTTCCTCGGCCACAAGAGCCAGGATTTCATCGGCGCGGACACGCAAGTCCTGCGCGACTATCTCGGTGATCTCGATACGCGCGGCTTCAAGTCCTCGAGCGTCGCGCGGCGCCTGTCGGCGATGCGGCACCTGTTTCGCTTCCTGCTCAACGAGCGGATCCGCAGCGACGACCCCGCCGCGATCCTGTCGGGGCCGAAGCGCGGCCGCAGCCTGCCGAAGGTGCTGTCGATTGCGGACGTCGATCGCATGCTGAGGCGCGCAAAGGAGCTGAGCGAGACGGCGAACGCATCGCCAGCGCAGCGGCTGCGCAGCTTGCGGCTCTATTGCCTGCTGGAAGTACTCTACGCCACCGGCCTGCGCGTCTCCGAGCTGGTGTCACTGCCGCGCTCGGCCGCAAAGCGCGACGCGCGCATGATCGTGGTGCGCGGCAAGGGCAACAAGGAGCGCCTGGTACCGCTCAACGAGGCCGCGCGGCAGGCGATGGCGGATTATCTCGCCGCCACGGACGCGGCCAAAGGCGACGGCAAATCGAACAAGAAAGGCAGCATCGCCACATCGAAATGGCTGTTTCCGTCCTTCGGCGAGAGCGGCCACCTGACGCGGCAGCATTTTGCGCGCGACCTGAAGGAGCTCGCCATCGCATCCGGCCTTCAGGCGCGCCTCGTCTCCCCGCACGTGCTGCGCCACGCCTTTGCCAGCCACCTTCTGCACAACGGCGCCGACCTGCGCATCGTGCAGACGCTGCTCGGCCACACCGATATCTCGACGACGCAGATCTACACCCATGTGGTGGAGGAGCGCCTGAAGAGCCTGGTGCGCGACCTACACCCGCTGGCGGAGAAGTAGGGTTTCACGGAAGATGCGCTCCCTCTCCCGCTTGCGGGAGAGGGCTGGGGAGAGGGTATCTCCACGGACGAGAGCCCCCAAGAGGAGAGAGCCCTCACCCGGCGCGCGGGACGATGCTTCGCATCGCCCGGGGCGCGCCGACCTCTCCCGCAAGCGGGAGAGATGAACCATCCGCCTTGACTTCGGCCGTTTCTCCGCAGAAAGAGCCGTCTCCTGCCCGTGATTTGGCGCGCTGCGTCGGTGCGCACAAGCCAACTCATTGAAGAAGCTACACTTCTATCCGCGGCCTCAAATCCGTTTCACCTCCTCGCCCCGTCCTCCCTATATTGAACCGATGCTAGACCAAATGCGCAGCTATCTCGATTTCGAAAAGCCCGTCGCCGAGCTCGATTCCAAGCTCGACGAATTGCGCGCGCTCTCGGCCTCCGGCGACATCGCCGAGGAGGTCGGCAAGATCGAGGACAAGGCGGCGCAGGCGCTCGCCGACCTCTATGCGAATTTGACGCCGTGGCAGAAGACGCTGGTCGCGCGTCATCCGCAGCGGCCGCATTTCTCCGACTTCATCAAGGGCCTGGTCACCGAATTCACCCCGCTCGCCGGCGACCGCAAGTTCGGCGAGGACGAGGCGCTGGTGGCAGGCTTCGGCCGCTTCCGCGGCGAAGCCATCTGCGTGATGGGCCAGGAAAAAGGCGATTCCACCGAGAGCCGCATCAAGCACAATTTTGGCATGGCGCGGCCCGAAGGCTATCGCAAGGCGGTGCGGCTGATGGAGATGGCCGAGCGGTTTGGCCTGCCCGTGCTGTCGATCGTCGATTCTGCCGGCGCCTATCCCGGCATCGGTGCGGAAGAGCGCGGACAGGCCGAAGCCATTGCGCGCTCGACGGACGCCTGCCTGTCGCTGGGCGTGCCGAACGTTGCGATCATTACCGGCGAGGGCATGTCGGGCGGCGCGATCGCCATCACAACGGCAAACCGCGTCCTGATGCTGGAGCACGCGATCTACAGCGTGATCTCGCCGGAGGCCGCCTCCTCGATCCTCTGGCGCGACGGCACCAAGGCCCAGGAAGCCGCCAACAGCATGAAGATCACGGCCCAGGACATGCTGCGCTTCGGCGTCATCGATACCATCCTGAAGGAGCCGGTCGGCGGCGCGCATCGCGACCCCGCCGCCATGATCGCCACCACCGGCGAGGCCATCGAGCAGGCCTTCAATGAGCTGCGCAACCTGGACGCCGACGCCATCCGCAAGCAGCGGCGGCAGAAATTCCTCGAAATCGGCCGTAAGCTGGGGTGACTCGGCGCGTTCCGGCGCCGTAGGGCGGGTTAGCGCAGCGTAACCCACCACTTCATCTCACGCACGGATAGCAAAGAGGTGGGTTACGCCTTCGGCTAACTCACCCTACAATCCCGCCTCGGCGTAAGGGGCCATTAACCCATTTTTCGCCCGAATCTGCGATCCCGGCCTAAATTAGGTCGCTACGCCCTGATTTAGTCTTTGTTGACCATCCCTATGAGGCAACGGTCTCGTGATCCGCGCTTGGGTTGCGACGGCTTAGCCCAGAGGGTAAGATTTTAATCAATGGCTTCAGGGCATAAGCGCTGGGGCTTGGTCTGCAAAAGCCCGCTTCCTGCGGGTCCGGATCGCCGGTCAGGCCAATGCTCCAGAAGTGGGGTTTTCGCTGACTTGCCCGGTGAGTGTGGGGTCCATCTTGATTTCTAGCTCGGTTGCACGCGCGCTTTTGACGTCGGTTGCGCTTGTCACCAGCGTGCTGCTGGCTGGCTGCGACACCGACCAGGTTTCGCTCGCGACCAACGCCAAGGCCAACCAGCCTGTCTCGCCAAAGCTTCTCGCCGCGATGACCGAGAAGGACATGGATCTGCAATCGCCGATCCTGGTCCGCCTGTTCAAGCAGGAGGCCGAGCTCGAGATCTGGAAGCAGACCCGCTCCGGCCAGTTCGCGCTGCTGAAGACCTATCCGATCTGCCGCTGGTCGGGCGATCTCGGGCCGAAGGTCCGCGAAGGTGACCGCCAGGCGCCCGAGGGGTTCTATTCGATCAACCCCAGCCAGATGAATCCGCAGTCGGCCTATTACCTCTCCTTCAACACCGGCTATCCGAATGCGTTCGACCGCGCGCTCGGCCGCTCCGGCTCGCAGCTGATGGTGCACGGCGACTGTTCCTCGCGCGGCTGCTACGCGATGACGGACGAGCAGATCGCGGAGATCTATTCGCTCGGCCGTGAGTCCTTCTTCGGCGGCCAGAAGGCGTTCCAGTTCCAGGCGTATCCTTTCAGAATGACGCCGGTGAACATGGCCAAGCACCGCAACAATCCGAACATGGCCTTCTGGAAGATGATCAAGGAAGGCAATGATCATTTCGAGGTGACGCGGCAGGAGCCGAGGGTCGATTTCTGCGAGAAGAAGTACGTCTTCGACGCCGCCAAGACGCCGGACGCCAAGCGCGATCCGGTGTTCGACGCCTCCGCAAAGTGCCCGGCCTATGTGATCCCCGACGACATCGCGAACGCCGTGCGCGAGAAGCAGGAGAAGGACGAGGCGGAATACGCCAGGCTCGTCGCCAAGGGCACGCCGATGGCGCGGATGAACACCGGCATCGACGGCGGCATGAACAAGGTATTCGCCGCGAAGATTCCGGAAGGCTCGACCGGCCTGTCCGAGGGCGCCGAAGGCTCGACGCTGCAGATGCTGGCGATGTCGAAGGCGCCCGGCACGATCCCCGGCAGCGTCAATCCGCCGAAACCGAACCTCGAGGCTGTCGGCGCAAGCCAGCAGAGCGAGCCGGTCGTGGCCGTCCCGTCGCAGGCCAGCAACACCCGCGTCGCGTCCGCCGCGCCGGCCGAGAAGTCCCAAGAGAATTCGCAAGGCGGCGGCTTCTTCTCCGGCCTTGCCCGCAAGATGGGCATGGGCACCGCCGACACCACCGCGACCACATCTCCGCCGCCAGCCACCACTTCGGCAACCCCGCCCTCGGCGGCATCCCGGCTGAAGGCCGCGGTGACCCGGTTCGTGCCGGGACATGGCACGGCCAAGGACGCGAGCAAGGACGCGAAGGACGCGCCCAAGGAAGCAGCCAAGCCGGTCGCAGCCGCCAGGCCCGCCGAGCCGAAGCCGGCCGACACCAAGGTCGCCGCCTCACGCCCGCCGCTGAAGCCGTCGGTGTCGGGCAGCACGGCTGATGCCGGCAGCAAAGACGCGCAGCTCGCAGGCGCTGCCCCGGTGATGTCGTCGAACTCGTTCGACAGCCGGTTCGGGGCGGTGAAGTAAGGGCGACGTGTTCGTCGCAGCCCGCCACACGCTCAGCCGTCATTCCCCGCGAAAGCGGGGAATCCAGATGCTATGGGGTAAGCGGCGACTGGGGTAAGCGGCGGTGAGGGTGTGGACACCCCTCG
>NZ_JBANAZ010000160.1:0-2898 GCF_059803455.1 Bradyrhizobium sp. UFLA05-108
GGCCAGGTCAGGCTTCTCAGCTTCGAGCGCATGCTCAGCCGCCACAACCACATAGGCGACAAGGTGCTTGTCGCCGGGGCCCTCGTGCGCCACCACCACCGCCTCGCGCACCAACGGGTGCTCGGCGAGCCGCGCCGCAATCTCACCGGGCTCGATGCGGAAGCCGCGGATCTTCACCTGATCGTCGTTGCGGCCCAGAAACTCAAGATTGCCGTCCGGCAAGTACCGCGCCAGGTCGCCAGTGCGGTACAGCCGGTCGCCGTCGACGAAGGGACTGGCGATGAACCGCTCCGCCGTCAGCTCGGGCCGGTTCAGATAGCCGCGCGCCACCCCCGCCCCGCCGATGTAGAGCTCGCCTGCCGCCCCGAGCGGAACGGGCTCACCATGACCGTCCAGTAGGTAGACTCGAAGATCGGAGATGCGCTTTCCAATCAGACTGCCCGAGGCGGTGGTGTCAGACTGATCAAGAGGCCGATAGGTGACATGCACGGTCGTTTCCGTGGTGCCGTACATGTTGATCAGTTGTGGGGCGCGATCTGAATGCCTTGCATACCACGGCTTCAGAATCGATGGCTCCAGAGCCTCCCCACCGAAAATCACATAGCGAAGGCGGTTTCGAACGCTGCTCTGCTCCAGATCCATGAGAGCTTTAAAAGCCGAGGGGGTCTGGTTCAGAACTGTGACGCCGGACTTGCAGATGACATCATGGAAGTCAGGAGCGGAGAGAGCAGTATCGCTCGGCACAAGAATTAAACGGCCGCCATAGCGGAGCGCGCCCCACAACTCCCAAACAGAGAAGTCGAACGAGATGGAATGGAACAGGCACCATACGTCATGTTCCGTGAAACGATAACAGCTCTCGGTTGCGTCGAACAAGCGCACGATTTGAGCATGTTCGACCATGACGCCCTTGGGAGTGCCTGATGATCCCGAGGTGTAGATCACATAGGCGAGGTGGCGCGCGCTCAGGCCGAGCGTGCGCGGGTCCGGATCGGAGGCCGGCAGGTTCGCCCAGGCTGGCGTTGGCGCGTCGAGATCCACCACGCTCACACCGGCCAGCGCGTCGCTGCCCAGCGCGGCACGGCCGGCCGCATCGGCCAGCAGCAGACGCGGCGCCGCATCCTCGAGAACCTGCTTGAGCCGCGCCGACGGATAGGCCGGATCCAGCGGCAGATACGCGCCCCCCGCCTTGAGGATCGCCAGGAGCCCGACCACCATCGCGACGCTGCGCGCAAGACAGATCGCCACCGGCTGGTCCGGCTTCACTCCGAGCCCGATCAGATGATGCGCCAGCTGGTTGGCCCGCGCATTGAGCTCGCCATAGCTTACGCGCTGGTCCTGATCGACCACCGCCACCGCATTCGGCGCCTGGCGCACCTGGGCCTCGAACAGCTCATGGATGCACTGCTGCTCGGGATACGGCGCCGCCGTCCGGTTCAGCTCCTCCAGCAGATACGCCCGCTCGTCCGCTGGCAGGATGTCCAGCTCCCGCACTGGCATGTCCGGCGCCCGCTCCAGCGCCTCCGCCAGCTGCGCCAGCGTCTGCTGCATGTAGCCGCAGATCCGATCCGCCGAGATTGGCTCCGCCACCTGCACCGTCAGCCCGAGCGCCTCGCCAAAATCCTCCACCGACAAGGTCAGCGGATAGTTGGTGCGCTCCTCCTCGCCCAGCCATTCCACGCCGGACAGCGCATCATCGGCTGCGGAGGCGGTGACCGCCGCCGGCGTGTTGTGGCGGTAGTTCAACAGCGCGCTGAACAGCGGCGCCGGCGCCGCAACGCCGCTGCAGCGTTGCGCCAGCGCCAGCGAGGCCTGCTCGTGCGCCAAGAGCTCGACCAGCCGGGCATGCGTGGTTCGCACGCTCGCCTCGACGGCGGTCCCATCAAGATCAAGCCGCAGCGGCAGCGTGTTGATGAACAGCCCCATCGCGCGGTCGCCACCCGCCCCGCCATGCATGCGGCCGAACAGCACCGTGCCGAACACCACCTGCTCGCGCCCGCTGCTGCGCGCCACCACCTGCCCCCACGCCAGATGGCACAGGCTGGCCAGGCTCACCCCCAGCCGCCGCGCCTGGCTGCGCAGCCGCTGCTGCAACTCCTGTGGCAATATCCGCCGCGCCTCATGCACCCCGCTGCCGTCGCCGCGCACCTCGCTCAACCCAAATGGCAGCGTCGGCTCATCGATGTCTGCCAGCAGTCCCCGGAAGAACTCTTCATGCGCCTTTGCATCACCGCCCAGGCGCGCCTGCGCCACCAGATTGCGGAAAGGCTGTGGCTCGGTCAGCTCATGCGCCCGCCCCTCCAGCACGGCCCTGACCTCGGCATGCATCAGCTCCAGCGTGGTGTGGTCCCCGATCAGATGATGCTGCAGCTCCAGCAGCAGCCAGCGCGCGCTGCCGGGTTCGCGCGCGATCACAAACCGCAACAACGGCGCCCGGCCAAGCTCGATGCGGTGCTGGCGCGGATCAAACCGATCCTTAAGCTGCGCGTGGCCGGGACCACCAGACCCATCCAGCTCGACCTCGCTCACCTCGAGCGGCGCACGGCGCCACACCACCTGGGCCGGTCGCGACAGCCCTTCCCAAACAAACGACGTCCTCAGGATATCGTGCCGATCCACCACCCGCTGGACCGCACCAAGATAGCGCTCCAACAGGTCACGATCGGCAAACGCCATCTGCGATACCAGCAGGTACGGATCGCCCTTTGTCGCCAACAGATGATGGAACAGGATGCCGTCCTGCAGCGGCGACAAACCATAAACATCCTGGATGTTGCCGACGCCGCCGGGCACTGTGGCGACGATCCGGTCGATCGCGTCCTGCGTCAGCTCAATCAGCGGCAGCATCTGCGGCGTGATCGCCGTACTCTGTTCGCTGATCAGGTTGGCCGGGACCGC
>NZ_JBANAZ010000161.1:0-2798 GCF_059803455.1 Bradyrhizobium sp. UFLA05-108
TCGGCGAGATCCGCCGCCTCGATCCCAAGCCCGGCATGAAGTTCGGCTCTTCGCGCCTTCAGACCATGGTGCCGGACGTCTATGTCCGCCCGGGGCCCGATGGCGGCTGGCATGTCGAGCTCAACAGCGACACTCTGCCGCGCGTCCTCGTGAACCAGACCTACTACACCGAGCTGTCGAAGAAGATCGGCAAGGACGGCGACAAGTCCTACTTCACCGATGCCCTGCAGAACGCGACCTGGCTCGTGCGCGCGCTCGATCAGCGCGCCCGCACCATCCTGAAGGTCGCAACCGAGATCGTGCGCCAGCAGGACGGCTTCTTCACCCATGGTGTGGCGCACCTGCGGCCGCTCAACCTGAAAGCCGTCGCCGACGCCATCCAGATGCATGAATCCACGGTGTCGCGCGTCACCGCCAACAAATACATGGCGACGAATCGCGGCACCTTTGAATTGAAGTATTTCTTCACCGCGTCGATCGCCTCGGCCGATGGCGGCGAGGCGCATTCCGCCGAAGCCGTTCGCCACCACATCAAGCAGCTGATCGATTCGGAGGAGCCGTCCGCGATCCTCTCCGACGACACGATCGTGGAACGGTTGCGTGCATCCGGCATTGATATTGCCCGACGCACGGTTGCGAAGTACCGCGAAGCCATGCGCATTCCCTCTTCGGTACAACGCCGTCGCGACAAGCAGAGCGCTCTTGGCAACGTCCTCTCCACCGCCCTGTCCGATCGCTCCCGCAACACCGAGCCGGCCTGATTGCGCGCGCCTCAAATCGCGCTACTCTCAATCTCCCCTCGGGCTTGATCCAAGCTAGCCACCAACCAGGCGAGGCATCACATGACTCTCCGGATTTCGGGCAAAAGCATCAGCGTCGGCGAAGCCCTCCGCGGCCGCGTCGCCGAGCGCACGGACGAGGTGTTGCGCAAATATTTTGACGGCAATTATTCCGGCCACATTACGCTCAGCAAGGACGGGTTCGGCTTCCGCACCGATTGCGCGCTGCACCTCGATTCCGGGATCACGCTGGAGGCCGATTCGAACGCGCCGGACGCCTATGCCAGCGCCGACCAGGCGCTGCTGATGATCGAGAAGCGACTGCGCCGTTACAAGAGCCGGTTGAAGGACCGGTCCGCCCGCAAGGCCGCCGCCGCCTCCGCAGCGCTCGCCTCGATGGATGCCACTGCCTACGTCCTGGAGGCCCCCGGCGAGGGCGAGGACGAGGTCACCGGCTACAGCCCCGTGATCATCGCAGAATCGACCACCTCCTTGAGGCAGCTTTCGGTCAGCGAAGCGGTCATGGAACTCGACCTCAGCGGCGCCCATTGCCTGGTATTTCAGCATGGCTCGAGCGGGCGGGTGAACATCATTTACCGCCGGGCGGATGGCAATGTCGGCTGGATCGACCCTCCTGCGGCCAAAGCCGGGAGTTAGCCCACCCCCATCGAGGGTTTCGGGATCCTCCCCGTAGGACTCCTGTCTTTAGGGAAGAGCGCGGTAAAAGGCGTTCGCGGGAGTTGGCACCGGGATTGCGTTGGAGTAGAAGCGCCCCACATCAGGACTGGGGCTAAGTCCGCCTCCTGCTTCACCTTATTGACGCCGGCCAAATCTGGTCTTCCAAGTTGGCCAATTCGGAACCTGACGGCTTAATTCACCTCGGAAAGCTCCATGCCGATTACCGATCTGGTCGCACCCGAGGCGATTCTCCCGGCATTGAAAGTCAACAGCAAGAAGCAGGCCTTGCAGGAACTCGCTGCCAAGGCGGCCGAGCTGACCGGACAGAACGAGCGTTCGGTGTTCGAGGTGCTGTTGCAGCGGGAGAAGCTCGGCACCACCGCGGTCGGCTATGGTGTCGCAATTCCTCACGGCAAGCTGCCCAAGCTCGAAAAGATCTTTGGCCTGTTCGCGCGGCTCGAGCGCCCGATCGATTTCGAGGCTATGGACGGCCAGCCGGTCGATCTCGTCTTCCTGCTGCTCGCACCTGAAGGTGCGGGTGCCGATCATCTGAAGGCGCTGGCGCGCATCGCGCGCCTCCTGCGCGACCAGGACATCGCCAAGAAGCTGCGTGCCTCGCGCGACGCGCAGGCGATCTATTCGGTGCTCGCGCTGCCGCCGGCGACCGCGGCGTAGGCTCACCGCAGCTTGAATCTCGCACGCTTGCGACCGAGCAAGGCAGAGCTACGTGGGATGTCGCATTGCGGAGATCCAGCCACGATCAGGCGTTGTCGATAGCAGTGTGGTTCTGCGTCCGGCATGAAGCCGACGAGGCCAGAGCGTGATCCGGAAAAGCGTGAAGCAGTTTTCCCGCGCGACAAACGCGGAACGCGTTCGCGCGGAGATCATGCTCAGACAACAACCCAAAGCGCGATGAGGATTCTTCCTAATCTCATCGCTCTAGATGTCGAGAGGCATGTCCGGTTCGCGAAGAGCGTATCCGTATTCTGCAAGCGGCGGTTTCCCGGCAATGTTTGATTTATTTTCCTCGGGCTCTAGTCGGTCGCGATAAGCCCCGCATCTTGCATCTGTGCAGAAGGAAAGCTCATGGGAACAGTCGTCTGGCTCGAAGGCCAATCGCGCGAAGCTTCGAGACACTCGCCTCACCCATTGCGGCCTGATCTTCAAGCGGACCTCGCGCGCCATGCGGAAAAGATCGAAGCTGCGACAAACACCTGTACGATTCTCATGACGTGCATCGTAGGGCTCCAGAAAAGCCTCGAGCTTCTAAAGCGGGATGGGGTTAGGTTGAATCGATTTGGGATTCCCAAATCAGCTTGCTTCTGATTCACCATGCTGGCT
>NZ_JBANAZ010000162.1:0-2750 GCF_059803455.1 Bradyrhizobium sp. UFLA05-108
CTGACCAGCCGCAACATTCCGCCGCCGCGTGGCGGTGATGCCTGGAATGCGATGTCAGTCATGCGCGCGATGAAGCGGCTGCGCATCGCGGGCAAATGACTCGCACCATCTGCGATCCCAACTGGATGTTGATGTGCGCGTTGTGGCAGTCGCAGCGTAAGCGCTAAGCCGATACCCTGGCTTCCGTCTTAGATTAGATGTGCGAAGAAGCCTCCGGCTTGAACGGAGGTTTGGGATGGAGTTGGACGGCAAAAAGGACGTCCATTTGGACGGCTCGTCGGTTGGGTCGGTCAGCCGGCTTGAAGTGCTTGAAGGACCGTCCGGGCTTCGTGTGCGTTCGGAGGCTGAGCGGGCTCGGATCGTCGCCGAAAGTCTGCTGCCCGGCGCTCAGGCGTCGGAAGTAGCGCGCAAGCACGGGGCGACGCGCTGGCAGATTTACGATGGGCGACGACGCTTTCGCCAGCGAGGCGAATTGCCGTCGTGCGGGGCATCGCAGCCGCCGTTCGCGCCGCTGGTTGTGGAGGGGCCGTTAGAGGAATGTCACGTTCCGGCGGCCAAGCTCGAAATTGCGATTGGCGACGTCGTCGTGCAGACAGACGCGGCGATAGATGGAGAGCAGCTGTCTCGGGTGATCCGCGCGGTGCGAGCGTCACGATGATTGTACCTGGCGCCGAGTTGAAGATTTATATCGCGACGCGTCCTGTCGACTTCCGCTGCGGCCACGATGGGCTTGCTGCCAAGGTGCAGGAGATGCTTGGTCTCGACCCATTGAGCGGTGCGGCCTACGTGTTCCGGTCGAAACGGGCGGACCGGATCATGATTCTGGTTTGGGATCGAACGGGCCTGGTGTTGGTGTACAAACGCCTTGAGGGCTGCAAGTTCGTATGGCCAAAGATTGCGGACGGTGTGATGCGGATATCGCCGGCGATGTTCGCGGCATTGTTCGAAGGCTTGGACTGGAGGTTGGTCCGCCCGGAGGAAGCGCGTCGCCCACAGATCGCTGGATAACTGCGGCCGAGTTGGGCATGGCGCCGGCGGCGCAGATGTGCTCGACATGGCGCATGAGCACCGCGACGCTTCGCGACGATAATGAACGCTTGAAGGCGCTTTTGGCGCAAACGCAGGCGGCGTTGAGCGAGCATCAAGCGGCGCTGGCAATGTCGGAAGAAGCGCGGCGCCGGTTGGAGGTCATTCTCGGCGAACTACGCCGGGAGAAGTTCGGAGCGAAGTCCGAGAAGCTGCGGCCAGATCAATATCATTTGCCGCTCGAAGACGTGGAGATCGCGCAAGGCGTCCTGGACGCGGCGCAGGAGAAGGCTGCGGCGGTCATCAGGGGCCGATCGCGCGCTGGATCGGATCAGGACCGTCATCGCAATCGGGGCTGCTTGCCTGCCCATTTGCCGCAGGTGGAGCGGATCATCGAGGCTGCGAGCACGCTGTGTCCGTGCGGTTGCGGCGCGATGACGAAGATCGGCGAGGACGTCAGCAAACGCCTTGACGTGATTCCGGCACAATGGCGCGTGCTGGTCACGCGCCGCCCGAAATACGTCTGCCGTCGCTGCTCGGGCGCTGTCGTGCAGGCACACGCGGCCGAGCATGTCGTGCCCGGCGGGCTGCCGACCGAAGCGGCCATTGCACACGTGATCGTCTCCAAGTTCGGCGACGATACGCCGTTACCGTCAGGCCGAAATCTATGCGCGACAGGGGATCCGGCTTGATCGGGCGACATTGGGCAATTGGTCAGGTCGCGCCTGCTTCCATCTGCAGCCCGTTGCCGACCACATGCGCCGCCATCTGGCAGCGGCGGATCGCCTGTTCATGGATGAAACCACGGCGCCGGTGCTCGATGCCGGGCGTGGTCAAACGAAGAGGGGCTACTTCTGGGCGATCGTCTCCGACGACCGCGGCCATAGCGGCCCAAGTCCGCCGATCGTGCTGTTCCGATATGCCCCCGGTCGCAGCGGTGCCTGCCTTCGCTGAGCAGTTCCTGGACGGCTTCAACGGACGCTTCCTGCAATGCGATGCCTATGACGGTTATGATCGGCTGATCGAAGTCGCCCGACGCAAGGGCCATGGACGCTCGTACATTGCTGGAGCCATTTGCGCCGGCGCTTCGTCAAATTGGCCCGTAACAGTAAATCGCCGATCGCCGAGGCCGCCGTCCGGCGGATCGCACAGCTCTACGCCATCGAAGCCACAGTCCGCGGTTCATCGCCGGACGTCCGGCTGGCTGCGCGCAAGGAACATTCGCTGCCGCTCGTCGAGGCGTTGAAGCCATGGTTCGAGAAACAACTGTCGATGATCTCGAGCGGCTCGACGCTCGCTGATGACATCCGCTACGCGCTCAATCATTGGCAGGGGCTGACGCGCTTCCTCGATGACGGGCGTCTCGAGCTCGACACCAATCCGGTTGAAAACGCGAAATCCGGCCGATCTGCTTGACCAGAAAAAACGCGCTCCTTCGCCGGTCACGAGGTCGGAGCCGAAAACTGGGCTTTGCTCGCATCCATCGTGGCGACCTGCAAGCTCAACGACGTCAACCCGGTCACCTACATCGCCGATACACTCGAGGCGATCATCCCCGGCCATCCTCAAAGCAAAATTGACGACCTCATGCCATGGCGGTTCCGCAAAACGTCAAGCCGGCATCAATAGGGTCGGCTAAGCGCTTACGTCGCAGCGCGTCTGAGCACACTCCATTCAGGAGAGGCTTAGGCGGCTTTCAATCGCCCGCCCGGCACAAAGGCGGT
>NZ_JBANAZ010000163.1:0-2707 GCF_059803455.1 Bradyrhizobium sp. UFLA05-108
TCGAACAAGGAGATGATCTGAAATGATCTAACAACCACTCATCCTTGACCAAGCCCATACAAGTATTCCAGAGGCAGTGATGGGATACGGAGAAGCCGCGGCGTACCGGGTCGCCCGGTCGAGCCGGGCGACGACAGCGATTATGTGGTCAGCCGCTCGCCATCCTCACCGACGACCTGAAGCGGCACGACACTTCCCACCGCTGCCCCAGCGACCGCCACCGGCAGATAGTGCTCCGTGCGCCCCTGGCTGGCGCTCTCGATCAGCACCTCGCGGCTCGCGCCGACCTCGGCCTTTAGCCTGCGCCGCAACGCCGCTTCACCTGCCGCACGCAACCGTCTCGCGCGATCCTTGATCACCGCGCCTGCGACCTGCGGCATCCGCGCGGCCGGTGTGCCGGGGCGCGGCGAATAGGGAAAGACGTGCAGGAAGGTGAGACCGCATTCCTCGACGAGATCGCGCGAGCGCGCAAACATCTCTTCCGTCTCGGTCGGAAATCCCGCGATGATGTCAGCGCCGAGCGCGATGTCCGGTCGCAGGCGGCGCACCTGCTCGCAGAACGCAATAGCGTCCGGGCGCGAATGCCGCCGCTTCATCCGCTTCAAGATCATGTCGTCGCCGGATTGCAGCGACAGATGCAGATGCGGCATCAGCCGCGCATCGTCGGCGATGGCATCGAGCAGATCGCCATCTGCCTCGATCGAATCGATCGATGAGATGCGCAGGCGCTTCAGCTCCGGCACATGCCGCAAGATCTGCTTCGTCAGCATTCCGAGTTTTGGCGCGCCCGGCAGGTCGGCGCCGTAGCTCGTGAGATCGACGCCGGTCAGCACGATCTCGGCATGGCCGCGCTCCGTCAGCCCGCGCACCTGCTCGACCACCGCGCCCATTGGCACGGAACGCGAATTGCCGCGACCGAACGGGATGATACAGAAGGTGCAGCGATGGTCGCAGCCGTTCTGCACCTGCACGAATACGCGCGGCAGGCCGCTCGCAAAGCCGTCGATCAGATGCGGCGCCATCGCCTTCACCGCCATGATGTCGCTGACCGCGATCTTGTCGCCGTTGCCGATATCGAACGCGGCACGCGCCTCACGCCAGGCTTTGGGGTGCATCTTGTCGTCATTGCCGACGACGCGATCGACCTCGGCCATATCAGCGAACATGTCGCTTTGTGTCTGCGCCGCACAGCCGGTGACGACAATGCGTGCGCCGGGGCGCTCGCGCTTCAATTTACGGATCGACTGCCGGGCCTGCGCCACTGCCTCGTTGGTGACCGCGCAGCTATTGATGACGATGGTGTCGGAAAGCCCTGCGCCTTCCGCCTCGCGGCGGATCACCTCGGCCTCGAAGGCGTTGAGACGGCAGCCGAAGGTTACGACCTCGACGCCCATCAGGCGACCGAGGCGAACAGCGCCGGATCGAAATTGCCCTCATATTCGAAGGTCGCGGTGCCCGTCATCAGCACGTGATCGTCGCCCTCGCGCCATTCGATGCCGAGCTTGCCGCCGGGCAGCGTGATCTCGACGCTGCGGTTGGTGCGCTTCAGCCGCGCCGCTGCGACCGCCGTCGCGCAGGCCGCCGAGCCGCAGGCCTTCGTAAGCCCTGCGCCGCGCTCCCAGGTGCGGATCGTGATGTGGTCGCGATCGACGATGTGGGCGAGCGTGATGTTGGCGCGCTCGGGGAAGATCGGATGGTTTTCCAGCAGCGGTCCAAAGCGCCCGAGGTCATAGGCGTTGACGTCGTCGACCCAGAAGATCGCGTGCGGATTGCCCATGCTCACGGCCGACGGCGAATGCAGGATCGGCTTGTCGATCGGCCCGATCTGCAACTCGATGTAACGGGTGTCGCGAAACTCCTCCGCCAGCGGAATGTCCTGCCAGCCGAACTTCGGCGCACCCATGTCGACGGTATAGAGATCGGGTGCGGGGCCCTGCCAGCAATTGAGAAGGCCCGCGGCGGTTTCGAACGTCGCCGTGGTCTGCCTGGTCGTCTCGAAGATCCTACGCACCACGCAGCGCATGCCGTTACCGCAGGCGCCGGCCTCCGAGCCGTCATTGTTGTAGATGCGGATGAAGGCTTCGGTGCCATCGAGCCGCGGCTTCTGCAGCACCATGAGCTGGTCGTAGGGCACACCCTTCACGGAGGCGACCGCGCGCGCGTCGTCCGGCGTGACCGGGGCAGCCGAATCCCGCATGTCGACAACGACGATCTCGTTGCCGATGCCGTTCATCTTGGCAAATGCGTGGTTGGCGAGGGCGCTCATGAAATGTCCTGAATTTCGCCTGTCTTATATGGCGATCATGGGACGGTTGGCCAGTCATTTGCCGCGTGTGCCCTATGACGCATCTGTCATGGGACGAATTTGGGCCATGCGTGTTAGATAGGCGCGTTCGCGCGAACCGGGACGCGCACGTGGTGCAAGAAATGCGGGCAGGGCCTTACTTGCCTTGGGGAGACACGCAATGACGAGCTTTTTCCGTCCTTTTCTGGCCGCGGTGATCCCCGCAGCGGCCGTTACCCTCTGCCTCTCCGGCGCGTTCGCCCAATCGCCGACCCCGGCACCGGCAGCCTCCGCAAGCCCCTCACCGGCAACCTCGCCCTCGCCGGCCGCCAGCGCATCGCCCTCACCCGCGACGTCCCCATCGCCGGCTCCGGCGGCCAGCGCCTCCCCCTCGCCCAGCCCCACGGCTGTCTCTTATACACA
>NZ_JBANAZ010000164.1:0-2683 GCF_059803455.1 Bradyrhizobium sp. UFLA05-108
GCGGCTGGGATTCAAGACGAATAGGAAAGACTCGTTCCGACATGCAGCCGGTTCGCCTACCGAAATAAAGTTGAGTGGGTAGCTAGATCATACCGATCGGCCCAAGACGCCCACCTGTGAGAGCCTCGAGGTTTATGCGCAACCTAGAAGGAGGTCCCAATCGAGTGGTGAGCTATAGAGAGCCAGCTTGCCGCGGCTCCATTCAAACGGGCTGTAGCCGTCGCCGTGACGTGCCCGTGGCCCAAACTGTGCCCGCCCTTTAGTCGCCGTTGATGCCAGCGTCGGCAGCAAACGGAGATCCTGCTGACATCGCCGCGGCAACACCGGGCTCGGCGTGGCAAGGGCGATACATGGCTTGTAGCTGTTTGCCGCGCAGGAAGATCATTCTGCGGGTAAGACCGCCGCGATTTGCAATCCATCGCCGTACTTGGGACGGATACCCCGAATAGAGTATCTGGGTTGCTTCAGGATTAGTGACAATTCGGCCATCGCCCGCGAAATCAAAGGCGGCGTGAAACCCAAGCGTCGCGTTTGAGGTGACACAAATCTTATCCTGAGGGATTGCCGAGAGGAGGATGGTGCAGGCCGAAGCGCAAAGGCCATCAATCATCACCGTTTGGCCTGAAGCGCGGAGTGTGCTGTACCTGTCGACGTACGTCCCGATCCGCCCACCTGGGTCGTCCGCAATCCGAACCGCTGCATGGCCTGCCCCTACGCCTGCGAGCAAAAGCGCTGCCGTGAGCAGCGCAGACAGCGTCGGATTGGTCATACCTCACTCCTGCTAGCGGCAATATTTTCTCCTGCTAGCGGCAATACTTGCCCTGAGCGCTCCAGTGCGTATGTGCGCTCGGACACAGTTCATCCGGCTGAAGGCGCGCGCCATGAACGTACGTCCCGATCTGCCCACTTGAGTCGTCCGAGCAGATGAGGGGGAACTTAGGATCGATTTAATTATCGTTGTCGCTGGCTCGACCTGGGCCGAAAATAGATGGCGAGAGGGGAAGACCAGACGATCCTCTCTTCAGGCCACGTCGCGATGCGCCTGATTTCGGGGGATCAAAACCACGAAACGAATTTGATGGCTAGGCGATGACTTGCAGTCCAACCGCCTGCGGTTTGCCGGTGCTACATGTTCGCAACCGCGACCCCAGAAAATCACTTCAGCGAAATGCGGGCATGTTTGTGCTTGGCGTGCTCGTCTACTGCGCAGATTTCCGGTGCAGCCAGCGTGCGATGACGAGCTTAGTAGTCGGCAAACGCCTAACCGTCAAAAACCAAACGCACTCGACCCGAGGTGATCGGGTAGGGCAACAGTAGCAAATGAAGCGCGATATTCTTTTACCGAATTTCGCCACTGCTAGTCTTATCGCGTCTGCCGCTGCTGGCTCGAAACTCTGGCTCTTAGCTGAGGCCCGCAGAAATCTATATGCGTTGAACCAACAGCGTCGTCCGAGATATCTCCAAAAGACACACGCCAAATGGTGTTCGGATAGCTGCCGGCGCATACCAAATGTGTCACATCAGATGCGTAACCGGCACAGCGTTTTAGGCACTGTTTCGCAAGCGCAGTTTGTCGATCATAGCAGTTCAGGCCAGTTCTTTTGTCTTCGTCGCGACCTGCATCATCCTCGACAAAGCACTCGCGCGACTGCGCATCTCGGGCTAACGAATCCACGCACTTAACGGTCGTCTCGTCGATTTGTGCTTTGGTCGGATTCGTCAATGGGCACTGCGCCGGAATCTGAGATGGCACCACGTAAGCGCGCGCTGGCCGGCGAACGAGCACCGCGGTTCGGTGCTTGCGCGTAGGGCCCACGGACTCGCCGTACGTTCGAGAATCCTCGGGACAGGCGATAGGTATGCAACTGGTCCACAGCGGGCCTGTGGCCACGCACCGATTGCCGTCTCGCGCACAGCCGGTGGGGCAACAAGTTTGCGCGAACGCAGGCGTTATCAGCGCATATGCCAATATCAGGGTCGGCTTGAGATATCGCATGTTCCCGCACTAGCAACTGAGCCGGCGCTCGATCTTCTTTCGGCTCGCGCCAACCTTTGTGACCGTCTTCTTCACCTTTACCCTGCGGCTCCTTCTCGGCAACTAAGTGCCGCTTCATAGCGTCTCATGTAAGCTGAAGATCAGCAGCGACGCTTTCAGGAAGGAGCTGTAGGGATCATATCGGCCGGCGCTACTCGATTGAGAGTCCCCGAATCAGAATGACGTTTTCGTTTGGCTTCAGGGTGGAATCGGTGGCCATTGCTAAGCTCCTATCCGATGCTCCAATGCCTAATGGCGACGCTCACTGTCGCGCAAACCTTTAGCGACGGCTCATGTCCGCCACTGAAAGAGAAAATTCTCCCCGCGAACAAGTCGCAGGTGTTGTCACTTACCGAATTGAGTATTGCCTGATACTCCTGGCTCGGAGCATCGCATTCCCTGCCTTCCCGATAAGCCTAATTCACGGTCGGGACATCTGAAATTCAAATGCTGATTAAATGCAGCTTTCTAATAAGAGCCAATTTAAGATTAGAGTCAATGGCATTGCGCAAATCGAAAGATGGCGCCTGCGCCTGCCGAATCGCTGTGGCCACGCAGAATGGCGTGACCGAGAGGTTGTATTTGCAGCAATGACGCATTCATGGCTGGCAGCCTTACTATTTGCCGAATGCAAGCTCTACGGTGCAC